>PMHK01000189.1 GCA_003156635.1 Acidobacteriota bacterium
GGTTCTCCATGATTTTGCTCAGCGTGTTCGCCGCGCTGGCGCTTTTGTTGTCGAGCATCGGCATTTACGGCGTACTTTCGTATGTCGTCGGGCAGCGCAGCCGCGAAATTGGAATTCGCATCGCGCTCGGCGCGCAACGCGCCGATGTGCTGCGTCTGATGCTCGGCGAAGGGATGAAAATGGCGCTGGTCGGAGTTGCGATTGGCATGGTCGCCGCCCTCGCGCTGACTCGGCTGATGGTGCAGATGCTCTTCGGGGTGAGCGCTACGGACCCGCTGACTTTTGTAGGAGTAGCTGCGGTTTTGGCCGGTGTGGCTCTGGCCGCGTGTTATATCCCGGCGCGGCGCGCCATGCGTGTGGACCCCATCGTGGCCCTGCGCTACGAATGATTCGCATGCAAAGGAACGTGAATGGATAAATTTTTGCAGGACCTGAAGTACGGAATCCGGATGCTGGCGAAAAGTCCGGGATTCACCGCCATTGCGATTTTGACGCTGGCCCTTGGCATCGGCGCGAACACCGCGATCTTTTCGGTGGTCAACGCGGAATTGTTGCGGCCGCTTCCGTTTCGTGACGCCACCCGGCTGGTCAGCGTGGCTAGCACCAATTCACGCACTCACGCCGCCGCCGCGAGTTTGTCGTATCCCGATTTTCTCGACCTGCGCGCGCAAAATCAGGTTTTTGAAAATATGGCTGCCTATACCGACGGCAGCTTTACCCTCACCGGAATTGATCAGCCCGCGCACATCGTTGGCTCATCGGTTACCGCCAGCCTTTTCGACGTGCTGGGCGTCACTCCGGAACTAGGCCGCACCTTCTTGCCGGATGAGGACCAGCCCCACCGTCATTCCGTAATCCTCAGCCACGAGCTTTGGACTTCCCGGTTCGCCAGCGATCCTCACGTCATCGGCCGTTCGATCCAACTCGACAAAAGCGCCTATACCGTCGTCGGAGTCATGCCCGCGAGTTTCCGGTACCCGCTCCAGCGCCAGACGTCGACTCTGTGGACGACGATGGCGCCCTTGTTGGAGTCGTCGGATGGCGTTCCTTCCCTGGGCGAACAGCGCGGCGCCCATTTTCTTCGCAGCATTGCGCGGCTTAAGCCAGGCGTAACCGTACCGCAGGCCCAGGCGGCCCTGGACGTGATCACGACCTCGCTGGCCAAGCAGTACCCCGACACCGACAAATATTGGGGCGCGCAGGTCGTCGCCGAACAGGATCGAATGACGCGTACGATTCGGCCCGCGCTCTTCGTCATGATGATTGCGGTTGGATTTGTTTTGCTGATCGCCTGCGTAAACGTCGCGAACCTGCTACTCGCTCGCGCGACGGCACGAACCCGCGAAATTGCGATTCGGGCGGCGCTCGGCGCCGGCAGGAACCGCCTGATCAAGCAGCTTCTGACGGAAAGTTTTGTGCTGGCCCTGATCGCCGGCGGGATTGGCCTGCTCCTCGCGATGTGGGGTAGCGAGATTTTAGTGCGATTGAGTCCAGAACAATTGCCTCGCATATCCGAGATTCACGTGGATGGCTGGGTCATGGCGTTCACCTTGAGCCTGGCGATGCTCACCGGATTTCTTTTCGGGCTGGCGCCGGCCATGCACGTTTCCCACTCCAGCATCGTGGATGCGCTGAAAGAAGGCGCGCTCAGCGTCACTGCGAGCAAGGAGCGTTTCGGCCTGCGCAGCTCGCTGGTGGTAGTCGAGATGGTTCTGGCGCTCGTGTTGCTGGTTAGCGCGGGTCTGCTGATCCGCAGCCTGGTCCGCCTGCAACAAGTCAGCCCGGGATTCGACCCGCAGAACGTCATGGCCGCGTCCATCGATCTGCCCGACGCTAAATACCCCGACGCCAACAAAGCGGAGTTTTACCGTAATTTATTGCCCAAGCTGCAGGCCCTGCCCGGCGTTCAATCCGCAGCGGCGATTTACCCCTTGCCGATGGGTGGCGACGAAATCCGCACTACGTTTCAACTTGAAGGTCGGCCCGTCTCCAAGAGCGAAGAACCGGTGACCTCGCTGCGGGATATCACACCGAATTATTTTTCGACGATGCGCATTCCTTTGCTGCAAGGGCGCGATTTCGACGCCCGGGACGACGCAAAATCGACGCCGGTTGTGATTATTAACGAGGCGCTCGCTCAGCAGACTTTTCCCGGCGAGAACCCCATCGGAAAACACATTAAACCGGGAATTTCGGTAGGTCCCGGCGAGGCGGCGATGCGGGAGATTATTGGCGTTGTCGGTAACGTCAAATTCAGTGACCTCGCCTCCGAATGGCTGCCCGAATCCTATGTTCCCGTTGCGCAGCTGCCATTTGGGTCGATGACCCTGGTCGTCCGCAGCACCCAAGATGCCCATGCGGTCGTCAAAATGATGACCGAAACCGTGCAGTCCATGGACCCGGATATGCCGGCCTACGCTCCTAAAACCGTGGCCGAATATTTGGAGGGCACACTTTCCGTTCCGCGTTTCAACACGGTTTTGCTGGCGCTCTTCGCCGGCCTGGCCATGTTGTTGACGGCGGTTGGCTTGTATGGCGTTATTTCATACTCGGTCGCCCAACGAACCCACGAGATCGGCATCCGCATGGCGCTGGGCGCGAAACCGCAGGACATGATGCGATTGATCGTCGGGCAGGGCATGAAACTTGGCTTGATTGGCGTCGGAATTGGTTTTGCCGTGGCGATTGCGCTGACCCACTTCCTTTCCAGTATGCTCTTCGGGGTCAGTTCGACCGACCCAGTCTCCTTCGCAGGAGTAATCTGCTTGCTTATGGTGGTTGTTTTGGTGGCTTGCTATGTGCCGGCTCGGCGCGCTATGCGTGTTGATCCGATGATCGCTTTGCGGCACGAGTAACATCGCTCCAAGGGAGCGGAGGCGGAATCCTTGATTAGGCTGATCGATGTAGAGAAATTTTACGAATCGGGCGCGGGGAAGACCTGGGTGTTGCGCCGCATCAATCTTGAAATTCGCGAAGGTGATTTCATTACCGTGATGGGCCCTTCGGGCGCGGGCAAATCGACGCTCATGGGCATCATCGGAATGTTGGACGGGGCGTGGAAAGGCGAATACCACCTGTTCGACAACGCGGTTCATAAACTGGACAACCGCCGCCGCGTGGAGCTGCACAAGAAATACATCGGCTTCGTGTTTCAGCAGTATCACTTGCTCGACAATTTGACCGTCGCTGAAAATCTCGACCTGCCGCTTTCCTATCGCGACATCAAGAAAGTCGAACGGGAAGGCATGGTCGCGGACATTCTGGATCGCTTTCAGATCGTGGGCAAAAAGTCCTTATTTCCGAATCAACTGTCCGGTGGCCAACAACAGATCGTGGCCGTCGCCCGCGCGGTCATCGGCCGCCCGAAACTTATTTTGGCCGACGAACCCACCGGCAGCCTTCATTCCAGCCAGGGAAAAATGATTATGGATCTGCTCCGGAAACTGAATAGCGAGGGAACAACGATTATTCAGGTGACCCATAACAACGAATGGGCCGCATATGGGAATCGGATCATTCAGCTGGCTGACGGGTGGATTGTGGATGGACAAAACACGGTTGGCACGGTCGCTGCAGCCAGTCAATAGTCCGTATTTTGTGATTTTTTGCCTTTCGTTTGCCGGTAAGCGGCTCACCGGCTCTCGCTTCAACGGTAGACATATAGTGACGAAGAAGTAAAATGGCGCGTCACCACTGGTCTCCTGGGAGCCGTGAATGGGCACACTTTGGCAGGATTTGCGTTATGGCGCGCGCATGCTGCGCCGCAATCCGGGTTTTGCGATCGTCGCGATATTGACTCTGGCGATCGGGATTGGCGCCAACGCGGTCATTTTTAGCGTAGTGAATGGAGTTTTGTTGCGGCCGCTGCCGTTTCCCGATTCAAAACGCATTGTCACGGTTTGGGAGACGGACGCGAACCGCAACGTGGTTCACGGAACAGCTTCGGCCGCGGAATTTTTGGATTGGCAGGATCTGAGCCATTCGTTTCAGGATCTGTCGGGCTGTCGGGCGCTTTATTTTACGATTACCGGCAACGGCGAGCCCGAGCAAGTCTGGGGCTCCCAAGTTTCGGGCAATTTTTTTCGGACGCTGCGCGTTTCGCCCATGATAGGACGGGATTTTGCGTCCGAGGATGAGCAGCTGGGCCACGAGCAGGTTGTTATTTTGGGTTATGCCTTATGGCAGCGGCACTACGGCGGCGACGTTGGAATCATCGGCAAGACGATCGCGGTAGACGACGAGCCGTTTACGGTGATCGGAGTTTTGCCGCGGGACTTCACGCTCTACGGCACGCTTCCGGAATATGAAATCTGGAAACCGTTTGCTTTTAATCGGACGCAGCTTGATCGCGAAAATCACGAATTGGTGATCTTTGGCAGGTTGCGCGACCAAGTCACATTGCAGCAGGCTCAAACCGAAATGGAAACGATTCAAACTCAGCTCAAAGCGCAGTACCCGGGAATCGATCAGCAAATCGGAATCCGCGTGGTCGGCTTTCACGACGAACTGGTCAAACCGCTGCGGCCGGGCTTGCTGATATTGCTCGCCGCCGTGGGATTCGTGTTGTTGATCGCCTGTGCCAACGTCGCCAATCTCCTGCTTGCCCGGGCTTCCGTGCGTGAACGCGAGATTGCAATTCGCGCTTCTTTGGGCGCCGGCCGCAAGAGAATCCTGGCCCAAATGTTGACAGAAAGTGTCTTGCTGGCCATTGTCGGCGCGGCGGCCGGAATTGCGCTGGCCTACGCCGGCTTGCAGGCGCTCCATCTGCTGATGCCGCCGGCGGCCGGGCGTGGTCAGATCCCGCACGTAAACTGGATCGTCATCAATGGCCGGGTTGTGGCCTTTACATTTTTGATCGCGCTGTTTACTGCGATGATTTTCGGACTGGCGCCGGCCATTCAAGTGGCCCGCGCGGAACTGTACGAATCGTTGAAAGAGGGAAGCCGCGGCTCAACCGGCGGCCGTCGCAGCCACTTCGCACGCTCGGTATTGATCGTGTCGGAAGTCGCGTTTTCGTTGCTGTTACTGGTCGGAGCCGGGCTTCTGGTGCGAAGTTTCGCGCTGATGATGTCCGAAAACTTAGGATTTAATCCCTCGAAGCTTTTAACCATGCAAGTGTTCCTGCCCGAAGCTCATTACACAACTGCGCCGAGCATCGTGAACTTTGACACCGCCGTGATCGATCGAGTTTCTGCGTTGCCGGGCGTGGTTTCCGCCAGCGCCGTGAATTTCTTGTCTCTGACCGGCTGGACTGCTTTTTGCGATTTCGATATTGCCGGCCGGGCGAACCCGGTGTCGGGTGAACATTTCACGGCCGAATATCGGGTCGCGGATTGGCGCTACGTTCGCACCATGGGCATGGTGCTGAAGGAGGGCCGCGACTTTAGCGCCTCCGACGGCCCCGACAGCCAGGGCGTCGTAATGATCAATGAGACTCTGGCGCGCCGCTACTGGCCCAATGGGGATCCCTTGGGAAAACAGATCAAACTGCAATTTTCCGCCACGCTGCGACCGTGGGACGCGCAAACCCGCCAGGGCTGGCTGACGATTGTGGGAGTTGTGGGGGATATTCGCGATTGGTCCTGGGCCGAACCGAAAGTCGCCCAAATTTATTTGCCCGCGACGCAGAATGCCTCAAAGATCATGCGCCTAGTGGTGCGGTCCGATGGAGATCCAACTTTGCTGACCGGTGCGGTTCGGGGCGTGGTCGAAAGCGTTGACCCGAATCAGCCGGTCACCGAAGTCAGCTCCATGGACGAATTTCTCGCGATCGTGATGGCCCAGCGGCGCCTCAACATGGCACTGCTTGCTTTTTTTGCGGCCATAGCCGCGATCCTCGCTGCCGTGGGAATTTACGGGGTGATGTCCTACGCCGTAACGCAGCGCGCGCACGAAATCGGAATTCGCATGGCGCTTGGCGCCGAACCGCGCAACGTCCTGCGCATGATCGTCAGCGAAGGCATGAAGTTGGCGGCGTTAGGTTTAACCATCGGGTTGGTGGCGGCGATCATTGTTACCAAATATCTGGAAAGCCAGCTGTACGGCATTAAAGCGCGCGATCCGTTGACCTTTGTCACGGTCGCGGTCGGCCTGGGCTTGGTGGCGCTGGCTGCCTGCTATTTTCCAGCGCGGCGGGCCACCCGAGTCGATCCGTCGTTAGCGCTGCGTTACGAGTAGGTAGTGCAAGACGTCTGAAAAGTTTTGATGAATAGCACTTATGCCCAGGGAGAAGTGAGCGGTTTCATGACACCTATTAATCCAATTCGAACCAGAGTCCTCGTTGCCGACGATCAGCCCGACATTCGCGAGGCGCTGCGTTTATTGCTGAAGGGCGAAGGATTTGAAATTGAAACCGTGGCCTCACCCGCTGCGGTGATTTCGGCCATCGAGGCGCGGGAATTCGACGGGCTGTTGATGGATCTGAACTACGCGCGCGATACCACCTCCGGGCAGGAAGGGCTCGACCTGCTGTCGAACATTCGCGCCAAAGACAGTTCGCTTCCGGTGATTGTCATGACCGCCTGGGGCAGCCTCGAATTGGCCGTCGAAGCAATGCGCCGCGGCGCCAAGGATTTCGTACAGAAACCGTGGGAGAACGTCCGGCTGCTCGCCATTCTGAAAACACAGATCGAGCTTTCGCAAGCTCTGCGCAAAGGCCACCGGCTCGAAGCCGAAAACCGGTTGTTGCGGGCCGACGGCCGTCCCGTGATGATTGCGGAATCCGCCGCGATGCGGCCGGTGATGGACCTGATCGCGCGCGTCGGCCCAGCCGACGCCAACGTGCTGATTACCGGCGAACACGGAACCGGAAAAGAAGTGGTGGCGCGGACCCTGTACGCGCTTTCTTCGCGGTCGGGACGGCCACTCGTTACCGTGAATGCGGGCGGTCTGCCTGAAGGCGTTTTTGAGAGCGAACTTTTTGGCCACGTGAAAGGAGCATTCACCGACGCAAAATCGGATCGCGTCGGCCGCTTCGAATTGGCGGATGGCGGCACACTGCTCCTGGACGAAATCGCGAACGTGCCGATGAACCTGCAGGCGAAGTTGCTGCGGGCATTGGAATCGGGCGAGATTGAACGAGTCGGCTCGTCTACGACACGCCGCGTTGATGTCCGGGTGATTTCCGCGACCAACGCCGACGTAGCGGCCGAAGTTACCGGCGGTCGGTTCCGCGAAGATTTGTTATTTCGTTTGAACACCATCGAAATTCATTTGCCGCCGTTGCGTGAACGCAAAGAAGATCTATCTCCTCTGGCGCACCATTTTCTACGGCAGTCCGCCCAACGTTACCGTAAGCAACTCGAAGGCTTCGAACCCGTCGCGTTACAGGTTTTGCTCGACCATCCCTGGCCGGGGAACATTCGCGAGCTAGACCATTCCATCGAACGCGCGGTATTAATGGCGGAGGGACCGACGATCCGTGCCAGCGACCTGGGATTGCGGCCCGCGCGCGAAGCCGCTCTCCGCCTGGATGAAATGAGTATCGAAGATGTGGAGCGGGTCCTGATTCAAAAAGCGCTGGCGCGATCCGCGGGTAACGTCAGCCACGCCAGCAAAGCGCTGGGCCTAAGCCGCAGCGCGTTGTATCGTCGTCTGCAGAAATATAGCCTTTGAGCCCGATTCTTTACGAACGCCGGATTCTGTTGCTCGCGCTCGCTGCCGGGCTGGGCGGAACGCTGGCTGCGCTGATTCTGCTGTGGACCGGAGCGTTCTCGGCAAATCTGCGTTGGACGCTCAGCATCGTACTCGTTGTTGCCTGGCTCAGTTTTGCTTTTTCCGCACAGAGTCGTGTCACGTTTCCGCTCCGCACCCTATCGAACCTGCTGGCCGCTTTGCGCGAAGGTGACTTTTCCATCCGGGCTCGCGGCGCGAACCGCGAAGACGTGCTCGGCGAAGTCTTGTGGGAAGTGAACGCTCTCAGTGACACGCTGCGCAAACAGCGGCTTGGCGCGGTGGAAGCGACCGCACTGCTCCGCAAAGTAATGGAAGAGATCGACGTCGCCGTTTTTGCTTTCGATGGAGCGGGTTGTTTGCGCCTGGTGAATCGCGCCGGTGAACGGATCCTCAACCTGGAAGAACGGCATTTACTGGGCCGCACCGCCGAAGAGTTGGGTCTCTCCGAATGCCTCGAAGGCGAAACACCCCGAATCGCGCAAATTGATTTTCCGGGAAAGTCGGGCCGCTGGGAAATTCATCGCGGAAGTTTTCGAGAGGCGGGATGGCCCCATCAGCTGCTCGTTATTTCGGATTTGAGCCGTGCTCTGCGTGATGAAGAACGCCAAGCCTGGCAGCGACTCATTCGCGTCATTGGGCACGAGTTGAATAATTCTCTCGCACCGATAAAATCGGTGGCCGAAAACCTCGAAAGCGTGATCGCCCGCAACCAACGTGCCCCCGATTGGGAAGACGATCTGCGCAGTGGATTGAGCATCATCGCCGCGCGCAGTGACGGGCTCGCGCGCTTCATGAACGCCTACGCGCGGCTCGCTAAGCTCCCGCCTCCGGTAATCAAGTCCATGGACGTCGGCGTCTGGGTTCGCCGGGTCGTAGCCTTGGAACCGCGTATGCAAGTTGTGATGGAAGGTGGCCCGGAGCTTCATGTTCGGGCTGACCCAGATCAGCTCGAACAATTGTTGATTAATCTTTTACACAATGCGGTGGACGCGGCGCTCGAAACGGGGGGCGGAGTGCGCGTCGGATGGAGACGCGATAATGGAAGTCTGGAAGTGTGGGTGCAGGACGACGGTCCCGGCATTCCCAGCGCCGCGAATCTTTTTGTGCCGTTTTTTACGACCAAGCAAGGCGGTTCCGGAATTGGGTTGGTGCTGTGCCGCCAGATTGCGGAAGGACATGCCGGTTCGGTCACGCTCGAAAATCGCGAGAACGCCCGTGGATCGGAAGCGCGCCTTCGTTTGCCCATCTCCGACTGAATATTTCTACTACGCCCCCCCCAAAAAAAAGGCGGCTGGAATGAATCCAGCCGCCGCACATCCGAAGAGAGACGAAACCTACTGTTGTTGCTGCTGTACCTGAGGGTCTTTCTTGGCGACGTCAGCTTTCGCCGCATCCACCGCCAAGCCGGCTCCGGGCTTCTGGTAGCGCGTCAAGAACGGCATGAACGGCGTGACTTCGAAAGGCATCTTCTCCCGTGCGGAAAGCAGCGGGATCGGTTTGGCCTTCACCAGTTCCACGTGATCGCTCCAGGGGTCGAGTTTCAACCGCGCGCCAATCGGCAATGCCGCGATCTGATCGATCTTCTTGGGGTCAAAATTCACCGCCGAGGTACTCAACGAATTGCTCAGGGCGACTTTATTTCCGAGTCGCGGATTGATTAGCGCCGGCAGATTCTTCGACTGCGCATCGAGCTGCTTCAAAAACAACCCGGCNNGTAGGGTGAATTCTTCAGCAGTTCCAAAGCCTTGTCGCTGGCCATCTGGACCTGCGACGGGCTGTCCTTGAAAGAAAAACGGCTGAGCGCTTCGGTAGTGGTGACGTTAGTCGTGTCGTTGAAGCCCCACTGGTCGGTCGAAGGCTTGGTCACGATGATGTCGGCCAATTCCTGCGCGATCATCGTCGCTAGGCTGGCTTCGTCCGGCAGCACGTCCAGCAATCCGCGGCTAAGCACGATGGTATGACCGATGGAGAACATTTCCAGCGTTCCGGTCAGCAGCACCCGGCAATGTACTTCAGGCTGAACGTCGAGGTTGTTGGTGACCTCAAGATTGTTCACGACCGTCTCGAGAACCTTGTCCACTTCTCCTGGAGGGGCCAGCAAACCAGTGCGCTGCAAACGATCCAAGACGTTGATTTCGGCCGCATGTTGCCACTCGCGCGACGCTTCGATGGGCGAACGATCTTGCGAGGCCGCCACCGGCTGATCGTTGATCGTGGGCGATTCGATCGTCATTTCGGTGAATTCTTCCTGACGTCCTACGTTCTTCAGGTTGTAGCCCCACAGACGGGTCTGGGCCTTGAAGCGAATGTCGCCGCCCAGAAAATCCTTCAGGTCGGATTCCTGGCTGTAAATGTACGAAGGAAGCCACAGGCCGGGCTGAACGTTCAAGCGCCAGCTGTCGAAGTGCAGGTTAAAGCTGTTGATGCCCGCCACCGGCGTGTACACGCCGTTGAACCGGACAATCGTGAAATTTTGGTCTTCCGCCCAGATGCGGCCCTTGAATCGGCCCTTTCCGGATTTCGGCAGCGGAGTGATGTCGAAAACCACGCAGCGCACTTCACCCAAGAATTCCCGGCGCACGTAGTCGAATTGATAGTGCTGGCGATCGAATCCCTGGGTGTCGACGTAAATCATCTGCAAAAAGCCTTCCGGAACATACGAGGACGAGAACAATCCGCTCATGTGCGACACAGGATTGAACGCGTCAAGCTTGCCTTTGCGCTCGCCTAGCATGTTGTGGTCGACGATGCCCTTGGAAAGATCGGCCTGGCCCAGGAAATAATGGTCCTTCACTGGGATCGCGCCCATCTCCTTATCCGTTTTCATGTCCTGAATGTAAGTCTCGATCACCGGGTTGTAGCGGCGGATGGTCGCCACCTCGTCGTGTTCGCGCGCGATCACCCGATCGATAGCCTGGTCCACCGTAACCACCGGGCTCGCGTTTGGGCTGTTTTGCGATGCAGCCGGATCCGCGGTCTGTGCCACAATGGAACTGGCCAGCGTGCCGAATAGGAAAAACGAGAAGCAGAGATTTTTGAGCGTGCGCATTTCCATTCCCCTTTTTCAGTACGCCAATGCGAACACGATGTGGATCGTGGCGGTCGTATCCACCGGTTGGCCGTCCTGCTGTGCGGGTTTAAACCGGATCTGACGAGCAGCATTCTGGGCGGACTCGTCTAGACCGTGGCCTAAGCCCTGTACCACTCGGAGAACCTTAACGTCCCCCGATCCTGTAAAGACCACTTGCAACAAGACTTCCCCTTCAATCTTCTTCGCGCGTCCCTCGTCGGAATAAACCGGCTTGGGTTGGAAAATAATCTGGATCGGAGTCGACTTCGCTACCGTGTTGGCGGTCTGTCTTACCTTCGGAGCCGCAGCTACCGCATTCTCGTCGCCGAAACCACCTTGCTTCACCGTACCGTGCGCACCGCCGCCAGGGCTGCCTACTGCAACGCCATTACCAAAGCCGGTGCTGGCTACCACACCCTTCGCGCCGTTCGCGCCACCCGTTCCGTTGCCTACTCCCGCCCCGGTGGGCATGTCATACGCGCCTTGAACGTTCACGTTGGCCTGATGCCCGGTCCGATTGTTCGCCGGAAGTCCATTCGGATCGCCGAAGCCGCCGGTCTGTACCTGTTCACGGGGCTTTTTCAAAGTGGGAATTGCCGAACTGCCCATGGACATCGGCGGATTTGGATCGGGAAACGCCTTCGCCACTTCCGTCATGTCTGGTGCCTGCACTTTCTTGGGCGTGTTGACCCGAGCAACCGGTGCGGGGTTTACGGGCGAATATACTCTTGGTTTCGGTATTTCCACTGCCACCGGCGTCGGCACCGGAGGAGGTTTCGGGACTTCCTTTACGATTTCTTTCTTCACCGGGGCGGCCTTCACCGGCTGAACCGGCTGCGGCTTCCAGGCCACCACGGGAGGCGCTTCGACCGGAGTTGTCCAGTAGTGCTGCACGAACTCCAGCTTTTGCGGCATCAACATCGGAATAATGACCAAAAGCGCGACAGCGAAGATCTGTAGCCCAAAGCTGGCGCTGAACAGTTCCCAGCGCGGCTGAGCCTCAGGTAAGAGGGATGCGTTAAAGACAGCTCGATTTGTAGCTGGTGCCATCGCTTTCACCGGAATCCTTGCCGAGAAGTTGAGATGCGTAAAAACAGACGTTCGGCTAACTCAAATTAGTACTAGAACGAGGGGCTGGGAAGAATAGAACTGAAGTACCATTCTACCCCCAGTCGTGCTGAAAGCGACAACCCAAGTGCTTGGGGTTTGTAAACTTGTCAGCCCTTCGTGGCCTAAACGGCTCGGCGCTAAAGACACGGATAAGTTCCCTACTAATTTAACCCGGCTGGGACCGTGGTGTTGCGGAAAAACCGGAGCTGGTGTCGTAAGAAGAGGGGGCACGGCTTACGGACAGGCCGTGCCCCGTTTTTCGCGCTTGGCGTTAGGGGTTAATGCGCCTCGACCACTACGAAGCTGGTGATGCCGCCGCGGTTAATCAGCAGAAGGATCGGCTGACCGCTCGCACCGGACATCAACTGCTTGTACTGAGACGCACTGGTAACTGGTTTGTGGTTAATCTCCTGAATCAAGTCGCCGCGATTGATACCTGCCGCCGCGGCTGCGCTGGCCGGATCCACCGACGTAACCACCACTCCGTGAGTGCCGGAGGGCAGATTCAGCTGCTGCGAAATTTCGGGAGTCAGATCCTGCACGTCGATTCCTTGAATCTCGCCGCTGCTGCTATCGTCGGAGCTTTCGGTCGTTTCTTTGTCCTTCGGTAGCTCGCCCAGCGTCACGGTGAAGGGTTGGACTTTGCCATCCCGCCAGATATCCAGCTTGACCTGCGTGCCGGGAGACATCTGGGAGATCGTGTTGCGCAGATCGTTTGAATCGCTCTCGGCTTGGCCGTTCAGCTTGACGATGACGTCGCCTTTCTTCAGGCCCGCATTCGCCGCCGGCGTATTTGCGGATACGTCTCCAATCAAGACGCCGCCGCTCTGGTTGAAGTTAAATGACTTGGCCAGTTCCGGAGAAAAATCCTGAATGTGTACGCCGAGATATCCGCGAATCACTTTCCCGTGCGCCAGAATTTGATCCATCACCGGCTTGGCCATGCTCATCGGAATCGCGAAACCCACGCCTTCATTGCCGCCCGAGCCGCCGTGCGAAAGGATTGCGGTATTGATGCCCACCAGGTTGCCGTGGATATCGATCATCGCGCCGCCCGAATTTCCGGGATTGATCGCCGCGTCGGTCTGGATGAAATTCTCGTAGTCTTCAATGCCCAGCTGCGAACGGCCGGTGGCGCTGACGATCCCCATGGTTGCGGTTTCGCCCACGCCGAACGGATCACCGATGGCGAAAATCAAATCGCCCACATTCAATTGTGAAGAATCGCCAAGCGGGAGCGTCGGCAAATCCTTTCCTTCGATCTTCAGCACCGCTACGTCCGACTTCGGATCAGCGCCGACCAGCTTGGCTACGAACTCGCGCTTGTCGCTGAGCTGCACCTTGATGTCCGTCGCTCCGTCGATCACGTGATTGTTGGTCAGGATGGTTCCGTCCGGCGTGATGATCACGCCCGAACCCAGCGCCTGCTCGCGCTCGGCGTGCGGCTTGCCGCCCTGCCCGAATTGATCGCCGAAAAACTGGCGGAACATCGGGTCATTGAACATTGGCGACATCTGGTTGGCTTGTGGTTTTACGATCTTCGAGGTTCGAATGTTGACGACCGCGGGCAACGCCGGCTTGATCACTGCCGAAAATCCGTTAGCGAAATTGCCCAGGCTTACCGGCAATGCATTTTGCGCGATGGTGATGGGTTCGCGCGATGCGCCGAATACCGCGTGGCCGGCCCACTCCCGGAATCCCTGCGAAAGTAGCGCGCCCCCCGCGAATGCCGCAACCACCACTACCGTGGCGACCCAGCGGCGAATCTTTAAACTACTGCTTTCCATGGCTGTCTCTCCTTCATCTTCTCTAGCTGGATTTTATTTATATCGCTGCGTGCGCTACGTTGGCGCTACCGCGAATATGGTATTTGACGTATCAGAGACCAATATGTGTTTGGCTAGAAGCCCGCGCTACAAATAATCGTTGGATGATCGTCCCGGCCGAGTAACCCGGCCCAAGCCCTATCTTAGATGCAAAAGGCGCTGAGCGGGTTTTTAGATATCCAGCCGCTCGCCAAGGTATTAAAATCCAGCGGTTTTGAGTAACCTATCTGCGATTCATTCGTCGAATCAATCACTTGCGAGCGCGCTTGACGCGCTGGCCGCACTATCCAACACGGAAAATTGAAAGGAGTACTAGTATGAATCGCAATCTGCTATCCGCTTGCGTCGTTGCGGTGGTCCTCGCTTTCTTCCTCACGATTTTATTGCAATCCGCGAAGGCGCAGCAGGCTGCGGTGGCCACGGCTGACGATGGCACTCTCAAATCGCTCACGGCCATTGCCGGCGCGGGACAGATGCAACCACGCGCATTTGAGTTCCTCACCGAGCTGAGCGACGACATCGGCGCTCGCGTTACCGGTTCACCAGCCGCCGCACAAGCCGTGGACTGGGGCGTGGCCAAGATGAAAGAAATCGGGCTGGAGAATGTGCATACCGAACCTTGGAAACTTTCGCGCGGCTGGACTCGCATTTCGGCCGATGCCGAACTGATCGCTCCCATTCATCGCCGGCTGATGGTCGATGCGCTGGGCTGGGTTGGTTCCACCGCGCCCGGAGGAGTCGAAGCCGATGTCGTAGCGGTTAATGCGTATCAGTTGCCCGACGAGCTAAAAAATAATTCCGGAAGTTGGCGCGGAAAAATTCTGCTCATGATTCAAAAAGGCGACGCGCCCAAAGATCGCATGGAAGCTTTCGCCAAGTTCGGCGATTTCCTGAAAGCGGCGCACTCTTCGGGCGCCGTCGCGGTGATCGGCGGTCAGGGCGGCCGGAAAGCCACTGGAATGCATTTGACGCACACCGGCGCGCTCGGCTTCGACGCGTACTACGACATTCCGGTCGTCAGCATGGCGGCCGAGGATCAGGAACAACTCGAGCGCTATCTCGACCGAGGCAAAACTCCACGGCTGAAAATCAACGTGCAGAATCGCGTCACCGACGGCCCAGTGGATTCCGCAAACGTCGTCGGAGAAATTCGCGGCACCCAAAATCCGGAGCAAATCGTGGTCGTCGGCGGGCATCTCGATTCCTGGGATCTGGCCTCCGGCTCAACCGACAACGGTGTCGGTTCCACGGTCACCTTGGGCGCCGCAGCGGCCATCTTGAAGTCGGGATACAAACCGAAGCGCACCATTCGCTTCGTTCTTTTCACCGGCGAAGAGGAAGGTCTGCTCGGTTCTCTCGCTTATGTCAAAGCTCATCAAGCCGACATGGGAAATTACCTGGGCGCTTTGATTCTGGATTCCGGCCAGGGTCCGGTGGTCGGATTTCAAATGGGCGGACACGAGGAATTGATTCCGACATTCAAGAATTTTGCATCAACCCTGCAGGCCTTTGGCAAGCTGGATGTCGACAACGAGGTTGAGTTCGGGACTGATACTGGGCCATTCACACTGGCGGGATTGCCCGGAATCAATCTGAACCAGGATTCTCCCGACTATAAATACACGCATCATTCGCCCGTGGACACGCTGGACAAAGTGCAACCGGAAATCCTGGATCGGAATGCGACAATCATGGCCTTGGCCGCATTCTGGGTCGCGGATCGTCCCGAACGTATGGCGAGCCCGTGGCCGCCGGAAAAGACCGCGAAGATGCTGGTGGATCAGCATCAGGACGGGATTCTTAAGGCCTTCGGTTTGTGGCCCTTCGGAAATCTGGGAAGCGAGCCGGAGCAAAAATAGAAAACGGGGAGTCTGGCAGGATCGGCTAGCACCGAATCCTCGGTGCTAGCCTCGCACGGCAGCGTCCACTACCAGAGCGTTGATCCGCTGATCAGCCGGGCAATAAAGAAAGCGGCAGCGGCGGCCAGGCCTCCGACCAGCACGGTTTGAATTCCGCCGCGCAGCGGTTTCACACCGGTGTAGCGCCCTTTGATCCAGCCAAAAATAAAAAGTGCCAGCAATGTCAAAACCACCGAATAAATCAGCGCGCGCTGTAGGTCATGATGGATCGCGATGTACGGCGCCAGTGGAATCAGGCCGCCGGCGATGTACGCCGCCGCAATCGTGGCCGCGCTGCGCGCCGCTCGCGAGGGGTCCGGCCTTTCGAGCCCCAGTTCGAAACGCATCATGAAATCGACCCACTTCTTCTGATCGCCGGTAATCGCGCTCACCACTGGCGCCATCTGCGCTTCCGTCAATCCGTACTCGCGAAAAACTTTGGCCACTTCCTCAATCTCCACGTCAGGGAGTTCGACCGTCTCACGATACTCACGATCAAGTTCGGAAGCGTAATGCTCCGTATCGGTTTTGGCCGCAAGATATCCGCCGAGACCCATGGCGATCGACCCTGCCGCAATTTCCGCCAATCCAGCCGTCACCACGATCCCCGTAGACGCGACCGCACCCGTCAGTCCGGCCGCGAGCGCGAACGGAACCGTCAACCCATCCGCCATGCCGATCACGATGTCGCGCACGGCGGCGGTAGCGGTGAAGTGTTTCTCGACGTGTTCGACCGACGGCATTCGGTGCTCCTTCGCAATTTCGCCGACCGCGCTGCAGGCGATTTACCGGAACAATGACTGTCAGCGCCGACAGGCGAGTATAATTATGGGGCAGGAACTGGAAATTCGGAGATAGATAGTGACTTCGACTTCTGGATATCTTACGAGAAAAGGAGCAGCCACCCGATGAGTTATACCTTACCACCGCTGCCTTACGCTTTCGACGCGCTCGAACCCTACATCGACGCGAAGACCATGGAAATCCATCACGACAAACACCACGCCGCCTACGTCACCAATCTCAACAAGGCGCTCGAAGCGCAACCGGATCTGGCCAAACTGCCGGTGGAGGAATTGCTGGCAAAAATTAATACCGTGCCGGAAGCGATCCGCACCGCTGTCCGCAACAATGGTGGCGGCCACATGAACCACTCCATGTTCTGGAAGATTATGAAGAAGGATGGCGGCAAGGAACCCACCGGCGAGCTAGCCAGCGCGATCAGCTCCGCCTTCGGCAGTTTTGCGGATTTCAAAACCAAGCTCAACGACGCCGCCACCAAGCGATTTGGTTCCGGCTGGGCCTGGCTATTGTTCCGCGACGGCAAACTGGTGATCGAGTCCACGGCGAACCAGGACAATCCGATCATGGATGGCGGCAAGGCGTTCTTCGGACTGGACGTCTGGGAACACGCCTATTACTTGAAGTATCAGAATCGCCGGCCGGAGTATCTGGAAGCGTGGTGGAATACGATTAACTGGCAGCAAGTCGCCGAAAATTTCGCCAACGCCAAGAAGTAATTTCGTTTGCAGTTGGAAGCCGCATTTGCCAAAGGAGGGCGGGTGACAAACCTGCCCTCCTTTATTTTTTTTCACGCCGCCGCGCGTAAAAAACTAATGCGCCCAAATCTTTTCGGGATCACTCTCGTACGGATAAACGTGGACCATCCAGTTGAAAATCTGCGGCACCCATCGTCCGCCGGCTTGCTGGCACGCCTCTTCCGTCGCGATCGAACCGCGAAAACCAAATTCCTTTGAAGTTCCCGGCTGGATGTGCGCCTCCGGCGGCGCAAAGCACAGATTCACGTGTTTGTGCCAGCGCGCGACGCTCAGCGGCACTCGCGCATTCAGCTCGTCTTCGCTGTCGCGGCGCGGAGCTGTGAACATCGCGCCTTCCAGCGCATAGCCATCGCCCGATTTGGTGTAAAGCAGCGAAGTCGGATGCGCAGGATTGAACGTTGTTTGCGCTTCGCGGCCGTAATCGTAATTCGTGAAGTGATAGTGCTCCTGCGGCACGTTGGGGAGAAAAATCACGAAACCTTCGGCCAGCGCGACCTTGTAATCCTTATATTTCTCGATGGCCGGCCGCAATTCCGCCACAATCTCTGCCGCACGTTTTTCGTCGCCAGTATTAGCGGGGCGTAAATCGGTCATGAACATATGCGCGCCCATGTCCATGTCGCGGCCGGACATCGCCATGTTCGCGCCCTTCGCGGCATCCGAGTCCTGCCCGCCGCCCGGCTTGCCCATGTCCATGCCTGGCATCGCGCCTTGTTTTTGCTGCTGCGCATCTTGCAACCGGGTTGCGCGAAGCGGCAGCACAAACGAGCAGATCGCCACTGCACTCGCAACCGCGAAAACGAAGAATACGCTGGATTTATTGGTCATTATGTCGTGGGGTGAACGAGCGCCCCCTCCTAAATATGGAACACGCTTTCGAACTCAAAGTTGCTCGCGCGCCTTTCCGGAACAGTGTGCAGCGCTCCCGCATCCCCGAGCAAGTCCCGTGCCACATTTCTGATTCCCTGTAGCCGTTTCGAGCATCATATGTGTGCTTTTTCGTTCGTGTACCCTTGACGTAGACCTTGAAATCGGTAAACTGCGATTTCTGACATGGCCACGATTGCCAACCCGGTCGAAGAGACGTTGTTGGATTTTCAGTTCCCGCAACGCGAGGCGGCGTTTTTTTACGGCCTGTTTCTGCGCGGCCATTCCGCCGAAGAATTGCGCCGGGACATCCAAGTCCCCGCTGCGGTACTCGCGAAATGGGATAAGGAAACCGTGCGCGCCCCGGAACTTCGCCCCGTGCTCGAAAAAGTCGTGCAGTACAGACAACACGTCCTGGCTATCTTCGAAAATCTGATTTGCCACGACGCCGCCTCGCAAAAACTGCAATAGCTCTGTTAGCTTTCTCGCCTCGCTTGCCCAGTCGTCGTTGACAATCATTCTTCGCGAAGTATCATCAATTTAGTGGCGAAGGGGTTCGCCCTCAACCGCTGTCCTTCTTGCGCCGGGACAGATGATGACTCCTGACAATGATGAATTGTCGCGGAGCCATGTCCCCGGCAAATCATCCCAGAAAAATTCAAGAGCGCGTTCCGAAGGAAGGCGAGCGTCGTGTCTCCTTCGGCAAAAAGGACAGAAACGGAATGACCAAATACTGGATGGTTGCATTGGGTGGAGCAGTGGGTTCCGTGCTTCGATTTTGGGTAGGCGGCAACGTAGCCGATCGCCTGGGCACGCGCTTTCCCTACGGCACGTTTGCGGTGAACATCACCGGCTCGTTCCTCATCGGCTTGGTTCTCACCTTGGTTTCCGAACGCGTAAACGTGAATCCGAATTGGCGATACCTGATCGGCGTAGGTTTTATCGGCGGCTATACGACATTTTCCGCTTTCGAATATGAAACGTTTCAGAGCATGCAGGATGGGAAAATGCTGATCGCCTCGCTCAACGTGATCTTAAGCGTCGCGATCGGACTGATTTGCGTGTGGTTGGGAGTTGCCGCTGCCCGGGCGCTGGACATAATCTTAAATTTCCCCGGCACTTCTACAGTTTCTTGACGCCAAGCGCTTCTACGTAGAACTCTCTCACGTATTCCTTGGCCATGCGCATCGCGCTGAATTCCGGCGCGACGCTCTTGATCGCCGCCTTCATCACTTTCACGAATTCGTGCGGCACTTCATCATCGGACCTGCGGTAATACATGGGCACGACTTTTTCTTCGAGCAGCCGGTACAGTGCATCGGCATCCGCTGCGGTGCGATCGCCTTCCACCGGGCTATCGCCGAAAGCCCAGCCATTCGCGCCGTTATATCCCTCCAGCCACCAGCCATCGAGAATCGAAAGGCTCGGCACGCCGTTCGCGCCCGCTTTCATCCCGGAAGTCCCGCTGGCTTCGAGCGGCGGCAAGGGATTGTTCAGCCAGACGTCGACGCCGCGCACCATCTGCTGCGCCATGTGCTGGTCATAACCTTCCACGAACGCCACGCGCGCGGCGAACTCCGGATTCTTCGCCAAATTAAATACTTTCTGGATGAGCTGCGCGCCGCCCACGTCCGATGGATGCGCCTTTCCGGCAAAAATAATCTGCACCGGTTGCAGCGGGTTGATCAGCAACCGCTTCAGCCGCTCCAGATCGTGGAGGATCAAATCAGGCCGCTTGTAACTGGTAAATCGGCGCGCAAAACCAATCGTCAGAATTTCCGGATCGAGCAGCGCTCCAAACGCGATCACGCTCTCAGCCCGCGCTTCTTTGTTCTGCCACAACACGCGCGCCCGCTCGTTGATTTCGTCGATCAACAATATTTTCAAACGCAGCCGCGTGTGCCACAGTTTCTCGTCCGGGATTTTTTCCACGCGCTCCCACATCTTGGCCCGGTCTTGATCGCGCACCCAGCCCGGTCCCACATATTCGTCGAATAGCGGCTGCAGCCACAGCGGGTCCATCCACGTCAGCAGGTGCACCCCGTTGGTGATGCCGGCGATCGGCACGTCTCTTTCTTTCAGCTCCGGCCAGACCGGCTGCCACATCGCTCGCGCCACTTCGCCGTGCTTCTTACTCACCGCGTTGCAGAATTTCGACATGCGCAGCGCAAAAACCGTCATGTTGAATCCCGCATCGGGATTCATGGGGTTGGTGCCTAGCCGCAGCAATCCATCGCGGTCGGTTCCGAATTCCGAGTAATGGCTGCTGAAATATTTTTCGATCAGCGGGAAGGGGAAGACGTCGGTACCGGCGGAAAGTGGCGTGTGGGTAGTGAAAACCGAAGTACTGCGTATTTTCGCGATCGCGTCTTCGAACGAGGTTCCCTGTGCGACCAACACACGCGCGCGCTCCAGAAACGCGAGTCCCGGATGGCCCTCGTTGATGTGCACCGCTGCAGGCTCGATCCCCAGCGCCCGCAACACGTGCATTCCGCCGATGCCCAGCACGATTTCCTGGCGCAAGCGCTGTTCGGGGTCGGTCGTGTACAGACGATGGGCAATCGCGCGATCCCAGGGTTGATTGCTATCGAGCTCGGTATCGAGCAAATAAACCGGAACACGGCCGATGTCTGCTCGCCAAACCAGCACGTCTACGGGTGGATTGAAAAACGGCACGCGGACTTTCAGCGGCTCGTTATTCTTGTCGCGCACCAGCGTGACCGGATCGTCCGACCGGTCCAGAATCGTTTCATTGTCTTCTTGCCAGCCATCGTCGCGAATTCTTTGCGAAAGATAGCCCCGCGAATAAATCAGGCCGACCGCTACGACCGGTATCGCCAGGTCGCTGCACTCCTTGATGTAGTCTCCGGCCAGGACCCCCAGGCCGCCTGCATATAAAGGAAGCGAATGATGGAATCCGTACTCGGCGGAGAAGTACGCGAGCGGTGCCGAAGGCTTGCTGTATTCGGTCGTAAACCAGCCGGTATGCGAGGCAATGTCCGCATCGAATTCGGCCATGACCAGGTCGTAGTTTTCCAGGAATTCCTTATCGCGCGCCGCGTTCTCCAGAGTTTCCTGCGGCAGTAACGTCAACATTCGCAAAGGGTTATGGTCGCTCTCGCGCCAGGCTTGCAGATCCAGCATGGGGAAAAGCTCGCGCGCCTGCCGGTGCCAGCTCCACCACAAATTATAGGAAAGCCGCTCCAGTCCGCGGATCCTTTCGGGCAGATTTGACAAGCGCACCGGTACTTCGGAAAGTTCAGCCATCTCTGTCCTGTTCCTCGCAGTGCAAAAAATTTAGACAGCCAATGAAAAGTCGTACCGACCGATACCCGAGAGCCGCGTCGCCAATTTAAGCGCCGCCGTCCGGGACCACGGTCAGGGTCACTATTGTCGCTTACCTGGAGTCAAATTAAAGCGTGGATTTCGTCCGGAATTCCTTCGAGAGTAAATAATGAAGGCCGCCAGAAAAAAAGATCAAAATCCATTCGGCTCGCGTCGCTCGGTTGCGCAACACTCACCGCTATCGTAAGATGGTCGACGGATTATCCACAACAATTCCCCGGTAGCTCAATGGTGGAGCATTCGGCTGTTAACCGAAGGGTTGCTAGTTCGAATCTAGCCCGGGGAGCCACCTTCTTCTTGCAGCTCATCTCGCCGCTCGCCCAGCGCCCAGACTGCTCTTCTTCGGCCACTCGTCATATACTTCTCGTTTCGAGGTGCGTTGACGTTTTTAAATGAGTGGAGGCGAAAGGTCTTCGTGAAGCGCTGGGCAAAAATCCTCTTGGCCGTGGTCGCGATCGTCGTCGCGATCGCCGCATTGATCCCGGTCTTCGTCAACGCCAACACGTTTCGCCCTGCGATTGAGAAGCAGCTAACCGCTACGCTGGGCCGCACCGTGAAACTGGGCGAGCTGCGTCTGCCCATGTTCTCGGGGAATCTGGTCGCGGAGGACCTTAGCGTTTCGGACGATCCCAGTTTCAGTGCCACGCCATTTCTGACGGCCAAAGAAATTCGCATCGGTGTCTCGCTGAAGCCACTGATTTTCGCGCATCAGGTCAACCTGCGAAGCTTTCAGATTCAGTCGCCGCAAATCAATGTGATTCGCGCGGCCAACGGCAACTGGAATTTTTCGAGCATCGGCCGCCAGTTGGCGGCGAGCGCTACGGCGGGGACTCCGGGCGCCGATGCGACAACGAGCTCGAAGAAATTGAGCATCGAGGCCCTGCCCGACCTTTCCGTCGGCCAGGTTCTGATTCAAGATGGACGCGTTGCCGTCAGCATGCTTTCCGCACATGGCGAACCCAGCGTGTACGACCATGTGAACCTTACGGCGCGCGATTTTTCCTTCACCTCTCAAGTTCCGTTCGACCTGAACGCGGATTTGCCCGCGGGCGGCACGATCAACGTAACCGGCCGACTTGGCCCACTCAATCGTGATGACGCCGCGACCAGCCCAGGCGACGTGCAAGTTGCGTTGAAGCACCTCGATCCGGTGGCTTCGGGTTTTCTCAATCCCGATGCAGGCGTCTCGTTGCTCGCCGATATCGACCTGCACGCTGTCTCCGACGGACAAATCCTCACGAGTAACGGAACCGCGCAGTTGCAAAACTTGAAACTTCGCAAAGGCGGAGCTCCGGCGCCCAAACCGCTCGACCTCGCCTACAACGTAACGCATCGCCTGAAAGAAAACACCGGAGTGATCCAGGACGCCGCCATAAAAATCGGTGATTCCGCAATCCACATCTCCGGAAGCTACGAGCCCGTCGCCAACGGAGCCGATGATCCGCTGCTGAATTTGAAACTCGCCGGCCAAAGCCTCCCGATCGATGAGCTGCAGCCGTTGATGACCGCCACGGGTGTTCATCTGCCGAACGGCTCGAAGCTAAGAGGCGGGACGCTCTCGATGAATCTGGCCGTCACCGGCCAGACCAAAGCGCTGGTCATCAGCGGCCCAATCGCGCTCGACAACACGAAGCTGGTGGGCTTTGACATCGGATCAAAGATTCACGGCATCGCGGCGCTGAGCGGAATGAAAACTGGAGACACCACCGATTTTGAAAAATTGCACGTGAATGTGCACATCACGGATGCGGGCGTCGTCGCCAGGAATATTGACGCGGTGATTACGGCCATCGGCGAACTCACCGGCAGCGGCACGGTTTCCCCGGCGAACCAGCTCGATTTCAATCTCATTGTAAAAGTTGCATCGGCCACCGGTGTGGGTAAGGTCGGCGTGGGCCTGCTCTCGAAACTTAACGGTTCCGGCAGTTCGTCCGGCGTTCCGCTGCACGTCACCGGCACGCCCGACGAGCCTTACATTACCGCCGACGTCGGCGGCATCGTTGAAAAGAAAACCAAATCCATCGCTTCCTTTTTCGGCGGCGGTAAGAAGAAATAGTTTTTATCCCAGGAGGCGCTGACGAGTGAAGCGCCGCTCTGAATCCCTACAAATCATCGCGGAACAAACTTTCGACGTCTGCGTAATCGGCGGAGGCGCCACCGGAGCAGGTTGCGCGCTCGATGCGCAATTGCGCGGCTTGAAAACCGTGCTGCTCGACGGCGGAGACTTCGCCAGTGGAGCCTCGAGCGCAGCCACCAAAATTATTCACGGTGGCGTGCGTTACCTGGAACAAGCCGTAAAGGGTCTCGACGTCAAGCAATACGAAGTCGTGAATCGCGCCCTCCACGAGCGCATTCACATGCTGCATAACGGCCCATTTCTCTCGCGGCCTCTGGAATTTTTGATCCCGTGCGCGAACTGGTTCAGCGTCGCGTACATGGGATTCGGCATGAAACTCTACGAGTGGATTGCCGGCCAGGCCAGCCTCTTCCCCAGTCGATTCCTTTCTAAATCCGAAACTCTGAAACGCATGCCGGGTCTGGCTTCGGATCACCTGCTCGGAAGCATTGCCTACGCCGACGGCCAATTCGACGATGCGGGTTACGATCTGGCGCTGATCAATACCTTCACCGAAGCTGGTGGCATTGCTGCGAACTACTGTCGCGTGGTCGGGTTCTCCAAGGATGAAAACGGAAAGCTAGTAAGAGCCGAAATCGAAGATCAAATCTCGAAAAGGCGTTTTGAAGTTCGCGCCAGCCGTTTCGTGAATGCGACGGGACCCGCCGCCGATACGATTCGCAATCTGGCGACACCGGGAATTCCTTCACGCATGCGCTTAAGCAAAGGCGCCCACATCGTATTGCCTCTCGAATTGTTTCCTACCAGCGACGCCCTGCTGATTCCCAGGACCGACGACGGCCGCGTGCTGTTCGCCGTACCGTGGTTCGACCGCTTGCTGATCGGAACCACCGAGCAGGAAGTGACAATTAGCGATGAACTCTACCTTTCGCAGGACGACGTCGCTTACCTGCTGCACCACATCAACAAATATTTCGCCACGGCCATACGTTCAGATCAAATCGTCAGCGGTTTCGCCGGCGCCCGCCCGCTCGTGAGTGCCGGCGGCTCGCGCGCCACGAAGAAACTCGCGCGCGATCACGAAGTCGAGGTCGATGCGGCATCAGGCCTGATCAGCATTATGGGCGGCAAATGGACCACGCATCGAGCTATGGCGCAAGACACGATCAATGCCGTGCAAAAGTCTCTAGCAGTTCCGGTAAAGCCAGGCGCAACGATCGATCATCCGTTAGTGGGATCGAAGAATTACACGCTCGAATATTGGCAAGCGCTGGTTCGGGATTATCCGGTTTCAGAAGCAACGGCAAAACATCTTTCGCAGAAATTTGGAACGAATGCAGAAAACGTAATGGCCTTAACCAGAGAGGAGCCGACGCTTGCCGAACCGCTGGTTCCGGGTTTCGCGCCTTTGTACGCCGAGGTGGCCTATTGCGCTCGGTTCGAGATGGTGATGACGATTGAAGACGTGCTGATGCGGCGCACCGGGTTGGAGTTTTTCAGTTGGGAGGCGGCGATTCGCGCAGCAGCGCCAACCGGCGCGATTCTCGCGAAAGAGTTGGGCTGGTCCGCGAAAGCCGAAAAGTCGGCCACCGAGCAATACCAAAACAAAATTCGTAGGCTGATGCAACTCGCCGGGCTGGCTGCGAACGCTTAGTCGATGCCCAACCGATGTTGCAATTGCTCGAGCGTGTAGCCCTTGGTCTCGGGGTACCAGAATAAGACCACCACAAATTGCAAGGCCGTCATGGCCGCGAAGAATACGAAAGGAAGGACGCGTGAACTCGCGGCCATCACCGGAAATAGAAAGGAGATTGCCGCATTCATGACCCAGTGCATCGAACTACCCAGCGCCTGACCTTTCGAACGCACGCTGTTCGGAAATACTTCGCTGATGTAGACCCAAATGACGGCGCCTTGCGAAATTGCAAAAAAGCCAATGTACCCGACCAGCAGCCAGACCAACCGATCTTGATTTCGTTGGGTATGGAAAATCTCCGCGACTCCGGAAAGACAAAGCACCATCCCCACCGCACCGATCAGCAGCAGCGTCTTGCGTCCCAGCTTGTCGATGACGGTCATCGCCAGCAACGTGGCGCACAGGTTCATCGCACCGATGGCTACGGCCTGCAAATCACCGGACATCTTGCTGAATCCCGCCGCCGCGAAAATATCGTTCAGGTAATAGAGAATGGCATTGATTCCGGCCAGTTGATTGAACATGCCAATGGTGATCGCGAGAAAAATCGGATACCTGTATTTCCAGGAGAAAAGCGGATCGGATCCTTGCGAAGTCTGCAGGTGAATCGAATCCACGATCTCCTTCAGCTCCGCTTCGTAATTGGGTGAGCCCAATTGCTGCAGCACCACGCCAGCTTCATCCACCCGCTTCTGCGTGGCCAGCCAACGCGGGCTCTGTGGAATTCCGAATAGCATGATGAAAAAGATCAGTGCCGGACCTGCTGCGATGCCCAATTGCCAGCGCCACTCCGCCGCGCCCAATCCCAGGCTTCTGATGAAATAATTCGAAAAGTATGCAAGTAGAATGCCCACCACGATATTGATCTGGAACATTCCGACCAGGCGCCCCCGCAACTTAGCTGGAGCCAATTCCGCAATGTAAACCGGCGCCAGAACCGACGAGCCGCCGATGCCCAGTCCCCCGATGAAGCGAAAGATCAGTAGGGCGTACCAATCCCACGCCAGGGCGCAGCCGAGAGCCGAAACCAGATATAAAATCGCCATGATGCGGAGCGCATTGCGGCCGCCCAGTCGCTGACCCAGCAAACCTGCGCAAAGCGAGCCAACCACCGTGCCCCACAATGCGATCGAGACCGTAAATCCCAACCCGCGCGGACTCAGGCTAAAAAGGTCCACCAGTGCATGAGTGGTGCCGGAGATAACGACGGTGTCAAAACCAAACAGGAAGCCCCCGAGTGCGCCGACGATGCTGGCCTTCAGCAAGTATGAATTTAGTTTCATTCGTTTTCCTGACCGCAGATTTTCATCCACCAGCCCATTTCAAAATCAGATCCGTGATCTCAGATCGTCTTGCCCGACTCTGCTGAATCGCCAGACATGGTGAACGGAAGCAGGCACGCGCCAAGCAGTCCCGCCTCGGGGCCTAGCTCAGCTGGCATCACGTATGTTTTCGAAGGTGACCCGCCGGCTTCCACCGAACGCTCCGGATCGGTCAAGCGGTAGACATAACTGCGATGCCGCAATTCATCGAACAGCGCTGGCGCAAACAAATCCCAGGAATTGATCAGCCCGCCGCCCACTACATATAGAGGTAAGTTGAAGGCGTTGACCGCGGCCGCCATGCCAATACCCAGCGCGCGTCCCACTTCGTGGAAAATTTTCCTGGCGTCACGATCGCCCGCAAACGCCAGTTCTGAAATTTCGCGAGGCGTGAAGTTCGGGTTCTTTTTTTCCAGTGCGGCGAGCCCGGGCGAACTGCCTTCGGCGATCATTTCCGCTGCTCGGCGTCGCACCGCTGTGGCCGACGCCACCACTTCCAGGCACCCGTGATTTCCGCAGAGGCACAGCACGCCGTCGGCGTAAATGGTGTTGTGTCCAATTTCTCCGGCCATCCCGTTCATTCCGTCCCAGATTTTCCCGTTCAGAACAATCCCGCTGCCGACTCCGGTGCCCAGCGTCAACATCAGCAGCGAGTTCACCCCAAGTTTTTTTCCTTTTCCCACCACGCACTCGGCGAGGGCCGCGAGGTTGGCGTCGTTTTCCACTACCACCGGAAGCCCTAGCCCTTCTTGTACCGCCGACCGCAACTCCAATCCGTCAAACCCGGGCAGATTCGGTGGATTTCGCAACCGACCTTCGGGCAATTCCAGCGGACCAGGCGAGCCAATCGCGATGCCGCGCAATTCAAATTTGGAAGAGTGCAAGTCGACGAGTTTGCGAATGCCGGAGCACATGTCTCCGACTACCGCGTCCCGACCAGCCTGCACGCGTGCCGGAATTTGGATTGTTTCGAGAAAACCAGAAGAAGGAGAGTACGCGGCGATCCGGAGATTGGTCCCTCCGAAATCCACTCCGATCGAATAACGGGCGGCGGTCATCCCCGACCCCGCCGCATATTCATCAGTCCCAAGTCGAAATATCCCCTTTTTCGAACGGATTCACTCGCCGCATGGTGAGCTCGCGACATGAAACACTACATCTGAATCGAGTAGCAGCAACGCGAGCATTCGCTCGCCGGAAGGCCCAGGACTTTATAGATTCGCTGTTTTTGCGCACTTGGCGGTGGACTTTCGGATGACCAATTCCGGTTCGACCAGAATCTCCGGCACATATTCTTCACCGTTCTTGATCTGGTTCAGCAGCGACCGCGCCGCGATTTCGCCCATCTTCAGCAACGGTTGGCGCACGGTCGTAAGGCTCGGATTGATGTACGGCGCCATCTTGATGTCGTCGAACCCGACCACCGACACCTGCTGCGGCACGTGCAATCCAGCCTCCTGGAACGCGCTGATCGCTCCCAAAGCCGAGTTATCGTTGAACGCGAAAAGCGCCGTGAACGGTTTCTTGCTCTTGGCTAAAAATTCCTTGGTCGCCGGGTAGGCCACTTCCGGCGTGGACAAATCGCCTTCCAGGTGAATAGTCAAATCCGGATGCACCGCGAGGCCCAAGTCGCGCGCCACCGCCAAAATGGCATGCCAGCGATCTGTGGAATCCGCGCTGTATTCAGGGCCTTTCATGAACACAATTTCGCGGTGGCCCAGGTCGAATAGATGTTGCAGCGCCAGCGACGCGGCGCGCCGATGATCCAGCAAAATATTGGTAACGCCTTCGACCGGACGGTGGCCGGCAATGGCGATAGTCGGCAAGGACATCGATTCGCCCAGCATCGTGTCGACCGATATCAGCCCTTCCACGCCCCGTTGCAACAGGATCTGCGAGTAAGTATCCAGCAACTTTTTGTCGTTGTGATGCGCGACGGTAAGGAAGAAAAAATTCTGCTGTCGCAAATAGCGCTCGACTCCGCTGATGATCATGGCGGCATAAGCATCGCCCAGGTCGCGGGCGATCACGCCGATGGTATAGGTTCGCTGCACGCGCAAAGAGCGCGCCAGGTAATTGGGCCGGTAGTTCAGCTCGCGGGAGGCAGCCAGGATTCTGGCCTTGGTGTGTTCGGGGACGGACCGCGCTGCCGCGGAGTTATTCAGCACCGCCGAAACCGTGCTGGGCGTAAGCCCGACATGGTCCGCCACCGACCTCAGGGTCACCACCCGAAGTTTTTGGCCGTCCTGCTTCTTTCCATGGCTCTGCATTTGGCTATCTCTTGGTATCTGAATTCAAATTTCGAGTCAGCTTTATTCGGATTGCGAATAATCCGAAGTCATTCGTTGCGCCCCATCGTGGGACACGTCTGCCCCACGGCTTACTTCCGTTACCCAGGGCACGAGTCATAGCACATCTGTCTAATCTAGGCAAAGGTCTTTAGAAAATCGATATTTTTATCTTGACAGGAATCGGCACTTGAAGCTAAATGCTTCCCAGCCGGGGTGGCATCTAAAATATCGATGGATTGTATCTACAAGGCGGCCTATTGAGGATTGACTTCGCGGACTGAGTTTTCACGTTGGTGTCCGAAATCTTCTGCCCCATCGACCTGCGACCCCTTGCAAAAGTTCCAGTATTAGCTGTGGCGTTCAATTCGCCTGCGTGGGCGATTGTGCGTATCGTGTTTCTTTCGGGGGAGGAGTTAAGTCATGAACAAGTCGTTTGAACGGTCTTTCGTTGCTCTCGCTTTGGGGCTTTGCCTGTGTCTGGTCGCGATGCTGACCGGCTCGCCCGTTTCAGCGCAGTCCACCTTCGGTTCTCTTTCGGGAACCGTCACGGACTCCTCGGGTTCGGCAATTCCCGATGCGCAGGTCGTATTGACCAGCCTCGCCACTGGCGCTAGCCAGACTTTGACGACCGGCGGCGACGGCTTGTACACCTTCGTGAACTTGAACCCCGGTGATTATCGCCTGGAAGTGCAAAAGGATGGTTTCAAGCACTACCGGCGCGAACCCGTGACCGTTCAGGTTCAGCAGTCGTTCCGCATCGACCCGGCCCTCGAGGTCGGCGCGGTCACCCAGACCGTTGAAGTGACCGGCGAAACACCGCTCCTCACTCCGACCACCTCGACTCTCGGTCAGGTTATTGAAGAGCGCGCCACCAATGAAATCCCGCTCAACGGCCGCAACGTATTCAACTTGATCACCCTGTCGCCCGGCGCAATTGCCCAGGGCGGTGCGGGCGGCACTCCCGTAGGCCAGAACCCCTTCAGCTGGGGCAACTATCAGGTAGCCGGTTCGTTCGGCAATCAGAGCGCTGAATACCTCGACGGTCAGCCGCTCAACATTGGCTACATCAACCTTCCGATCATCATTCCGACCCAGGACTCCATCGCCGAATTCAAAGTGCAGTACAACAACCTCGGCGCCGAATGGGGCAAGTTCTCCGGCGGTATCGTGAACTTCAGCACCAAGGGCGGTTCGAACGATTACCACGGGGAAGCATACGAATATCTTCGCAACAAGGTATTAAACGCTTCGCCGTACAACTTCGGCGCGCTCTCAGGCGGCACCCTGTCGCCCGATCCGACTCCCGGAACAAATCCGCCTTACGTACAGAACCAGTACGGCGCAAACTTTGGCGGTCACATCATCAAGGACAAAACCTTTTTCTTCGTGAGCTGGGAACAGTTCCGCCTTCGTCAGGGCGGCAACCCTCTGACTTCCAGCATTCCGACTCCTGCGGAACTGACCGGAGACTTCTCAGCGCTATGCCCGGGCATCACGCCCACCACCGTTTGCCCGGCGGCCGAAGTTGCTGCGGGAACTGGTATCCAGCTGTATGACCCGTTCTCGTCGAACCCGGCAACCGGTCTCCGAGCCACAGCGTACCTTGGTAACCAGATTCCCACCGCCGAACTCAGCCACGCCGCAAGCGTGCTTGCTGCCAAACTCTATCCGGCTCCGAATGCGGCCGGAACGAACAATGGCACCGAAAACAATTTCGTGGTTTCACCCTCGACCGGTGGAAATACGAATCAGTTCATCACCAGAATCGACCAGAACATTAACAGCACAACTCGTTTGTTCGGTCGCTACGGCTACTACGGACTGACGGATTTGCCGACCGATCCGTACGGCACCGGTTTTTGTTTGGATCGTTGCTCTGAGCTCTACCACAGCAAAGTTCTGGCGATCGATTTGAATCACCAGTTCTCGGCGACGACTATCTTCGACCTGAACGTAGCCGCCAGCCGCTTCGTGTACGCTCGCGCTCCAATCAATTCCGGCTACGACTTGACCCAGCTGGGCTGGCCGTCCAGCTACAACGACGTACCTGCTGCGCTCCGGACTCCTCCGACGCCGGCATTCACGTTCCCGGGTGACGTTGGTATTTCGCAAGGCGCCGGCAGCGCGATCGGCGACCACAATTCTCAGTACAACTTCTCGCCCTCGATGACTTTGATTCGGGGCAAGCACACCATTCAGTTTGGTGCTCAGGTGGAAGTCGGCTACGACAACTACTTCCAGACCAACATCGGAACCGGCGGCTTCGCATTCAATGGGACTTGGACCCAGTTGAATCCGACATCCACGGTGCCTGGCTTCAACAACGGCACTGGTTTTGCTTTTGCCGACTTCGTCCTCGGATTGGCTGACAACCAAGGCCATTTCGTTAACCAGACGGAAGGTGTTGCCCAGGTTCCGGCCCAAACCGCTGGAAAGCAGGATTACCGGGCCTTCTATGTTGCCGATACTTGGCGTATCACTCCCAAGTTGACTCTAAACTTGGGCCTCCGCTACGAACTGCAAGGCACTTGGTCTGAGCGCTTCAACGGTCTGAGCTACTGGGATCCGACGGCGACCAACGCTACCGTTTTTGGTTGCAGTGGCGTTTCTGGTTCCACTTGCCCTGGCGACGTATTTGCGGTCCTGACCGGTCGCAATCACACCCGCAACAATCTACCGTTGGATAAGAAGGAGTTTTCACCCCGCATCGGCGCCGCGTACAGCTTCGATCAGAAGACGGTCATTCGTGCCGGCTTCGGGATGTTCTATGTCCCCAATTTCGTCTCGTTCGGTCTGAACCCGGACAACGACGTGCTGTCGTTGGCCACCACCCCATTCACCGCCACCACCAACGCGTTTGCTAGCCCGGTAAGCACACTCGATCAGAGTGGCTGTACGCTTCCCGCCGGCGGCGGCTTCGCGGCATTTACCGCGTCCTGCGCTTTCTCTGGCCCATTTGGTGCCAATGGCATCGTTTTGGCCCCAGGACGTAATGCCCAACCGAGCGTCTCAGCTTTTGTGGCTGCCAATGGCAACCCGACGGTGGCACCGTATTTCGATCCCAAATACGCCTACGTTGAACAGTACAACTTGGATGTTCAACGCCAGCTGCCTTGGGGCCTGTTCGCGGACGTCGCTTATGCCGGTTCCCACGGCGTGAATCTGGCTCAATACAGCACCAACATCGATCAGATTCCCGATTCGTTCGTGGCTCAGGCGGCCGCGCAGGTAGCAGCAAATCCTGGTTCGACGCCGAGCATCGCTGTACCGATTCTGAACCCACTGTCAGGCAGCACGAATGCTGGTATCAGCGCGCCGATGATCTTTGCCGGGCAGCTGGACCGCCCCTATCCGCAATATCAGGCCCTGAACCTCGCTGGTCAGGGTGGCTACGGCAGCAACTACAATTCGCTGCAGGCTACCGTTACCAAGCGCTTCCAGGGTGGCGGTACGCTTCTCGCCGCGTACACCAACGCTAAGCTGATCAGCAACACAGATACTCTGACCAGCTGGCTGGAAAGCTCCACCGGTGGCGTCGGTCAGGTTCAGGACTACAACAATCTGAAGGGCGAGCGGTCGCTCTCCTCTCAGGACGTTTCGCAGCGCTTGGTCATCAGCTACGTGTACGACTTGCCCTTCGGTCACGGGCAGAAGTACATGGGCGACGCGTCAGGCGTAGCCGATAAGCTGGTCTCTGGATGGGGCGTCGACGGTATTACGACCTTCCAGAAGGGCTTCCCACTGAAGTTCTCTTACGCCAACACCACCCCGCTGGAAGGACTCGGGTTGGGTATCTCCAACGTCCGACCCGATGTCATTGCCGGATGCAACAAGTCCACCCCTGCGTCGGGCACCATCGCGAAACTCGGCGAGGCGTTCAATACGGCTTGCTTTGCTCCTCCTCCGGACTACGGATATGGAACGGAAGCTCGTGTTGATCCCACGCTCCGTGCAGATGGTATCAATAACTGGGACCTGGCAATCTTCAAGCGGACCCAGTTCGGACCGGACAATAAACTCGGCTTGGAATTCCGGACCGAGTTCTTCAATACCTTCAACCGGACTCAGTTTGGGTTCCCCGGCACTTCTTACAACGGCACTCCGACTGGTAACTCGTTTGGCTTGATTACGAGCCAATTGAACAATCCGCGTTTGATTCAGTTTGGTTTGAAGTTCGCGTTCTAGTGCAACAGGGGAACGAAGGCGGATGCCGCCCCCCGGCATCCGCCTTCACTTCCTTAAAACGATTGTCCGGCCTTCTCGCCCGTTCGCCTTTACCCGCTGAGCTTCCGTTACCTTTTCTTAATATTGCGATCTAAACTTCAGAATCGGATGAATCGCAACGTCACACGCCGCGACTTTCTTGAATCTCTAGCCGCGATGGGCCTGGTCTTGCCCATGCCACTATTCCAGGCCGCCACCTCGCCAGCACCGTCGTCCGCGCCGGTCTTTGACGTCAAGCACCCACGCGGCCTGGATTTCAAACATGTCAATTCGCCAACGCCCCAGAAGTACCTGATCGAAACCATGGGCGGCGGGGTGGCGCTGCTCGATTACAACAACGACGGGCTGCTGGACATATTCCTGGTGAATAGCGGCGACCTGACCAACCCGATGCATCCGCCCGAAAAATTCAATCGCCACGACCCTAAAAACTGGAATCGTCTATACCGCCAGAACGCGGACGGCAGCTTCACCGACGTCACCAAGGAAGCGGGCCTGGCCGACGCTGGCGATGGCAATTACGGCATCGGCGTCGCGGTCGGCGACTACGATAACGACGGCTTTCCCGATCTCTACGTCACCAGCTACGGAAAAAACGTCCTGTATCACAACAACGGCGATGGCACCTTTACCGACGTCACTGCCAAAGCCGGCGTAGCGGCCGGTGGCTGGTCCAGTTCAGCGGGGTTCTTCGACTACGACAACGATGGCCACCTGGATCTGTTCGTTACCCGGTACATGCTGTGGGACACCCAAACCAGCAAGATCTGCGGCCAGGAATGGCAGACCTACTGCCCTCCCGGCGAATTCCCGCCGACCACCAATATTCTTTACCGTAACCGCGGCGACGGCACCTTTGAGGACGTCAGCCAACACTCCGGCATCAGCGCGCTAAAAGGCCGCTCTCTCGGCGTCTCCTTTGCCGATTACGACGGCGACGGCTTCACCGACATCTTTGTCGCCAACGATGGCATGCGCCAGTTTCTCTTCCACAACAATGGCAACGGCACCTTTACCGAACTCGCGTTGGAAGCTGGTGCTGGGCTCACCGACGCCGGCAAGCCCATCTCCGGCATGGGCACGGTTTTCCAGGACTACGATAACGACGGTCGTCCGGATATCCTGGTGACCGTGCTGCCCCGCGAGGTCTACGCGCTCTTCCACAACGACGGCAACGGCCTGTTCAGCTATCGCAGCTTGCAGGTTGGCCTGGGGCTGCTTACGGCAGCCAGCTCCGGCTGGGGTGTGGGTCTGGAGGACTTCGACAACGATGGCTGGAAAGACATCTTCGTCGCCCAGAGCCACGTCCTCGATAACGTCGAAACCATCGACCACATGCTGCACTACAAAGAGACGCCGCTCCTCGCGCTCAATCACAACGGCCGCTTCGAGCGGGCCGATTCCGGCGTCACCACTCCCATCGCCGGGCGCGGAGTCGCTTTCGGCGATCTGAACAACGATGGCTGGCAGGATGTCGTGGTCAGCACGCTGGGCGGCGAGCCGATGGTTCTAATGAACCGTGGCGGCGCGGGGCACTGGCTGAACATCACCTTGCGTGGCACGCGCAGCAACCGAGACGGCCTCGGATCCCGCGTCGTGGTCAACGGTCAAACCCGCATCGCGACCACCTCCGGCAGCTACGTTTCGGCCAGCGACAAGCGCCTGCACTTCGGCCTCGGCCCGGCGGAAACCGCGAAAGTGGAAGTCTATTGGCCCTCGGGCGCGCATCAAACTTTGGAAGGCGTCAAAGCCAATCAGTTTCTCGAAGTCAAAGAGCCGGCGAAATAAATAATGGCCGCCACCTTTCTATCCTTCGCGCTCTTGTTTCAGGCCGCTGCCTCGTCTGCCGCGGACCACCTCCACGCCGGCGTCGAGGCGGACAAAAATGGACAATTCGATTCAGCACTCGCCGAATTCCAGAAAGCCATCGATCTGGATCCAAAGCTAGCTTTGGCGTTTGTCGATCTCGGCGGAGTCTACATTCAGAAGCGCGAGTACGCCTCCGCCGTTCCGCCGCTCAAACACGCCCTTGAACTAGACCCCAATGTCGAAGGCGCCGACCGGCTCCTCGGCTACGCGCTGCTCGCCCAGGGATACTCCGTCGAAGCCATTCCCCACCTGGAAAAGGCGCACGACGACGACGGGCTCGGCATCGCGCTGCTCGATGCTGGCAGATTGTCAGAAGCGGTGATCCTGCTGCAGAAAGCCGTGGCGAGTCATCCCGATGATCCCGATCTGCTCTATTACTACGGCCGTGCTTCCGGCCTCCTTTCCAAGCAGATGTTCGATACCCTCGAAGCTCGTTTTCCGGACTCCGCACGCGCCCACCAAATGATGGCGCAGGATTACGCCGCCCTGCGCGAAGTTCCCAGCGCCGAGCGCGAATTCAACGAAGCGATTCGCTTGCGGCCACAGACCCCTGGCCTCCATCTCGACTTTGGATATCTGTACGCCCGCGCGCAACAATGGGACAAGGCGGAGGAGCAGTTTCGGCTCGAAACTGAAATGCAGCCCGGCAATGCCGAGGCCGCCTATCGCCTGGGCGAAGCCCAGATGCAGCTCGGGAAATTCCATGAGGCACGTCTTTCGTTCGCCCACTCCGACAAGCTGCGCCAGGACATGCCCGAAACTCTCTACATGCTCGGCAAGGCCGCGAGCCAGGATGGCGACGATGCCCTCGCGCAGAAAGCATGGTTACATCTTTTGACCATTGAAAAAGACACGCCGCTCGTGGCCCAAACCCATTTCGGCTTGGCGGGAATCTATCGTAAGCAAGGTAAAACCGCCGACGCGGTTCGGGAGATGGAATTGTTCCGTCAGCTGCAGGCCAACGCCAACCCCGCGGCGGAGCCGTCGAAATAATCTCGAAATTCAGAACTCCGGTTCGGATTCGCCACGCCACGAGGGAGAGCTTAATGACCACAGTGCGGCTGAAGAACGCGAAATGGATGCGCAATTCCGTAATCGTATTGGCTTTCGCTTTCGTCGCGCTGACCTTGGCGATCGTTCCCTCGGCCATCTCCGCGCCCGATGGCGTCGACCAGCGCGTCGAAGCCATTCTCAGCAAGATGACCCTCGATCAAAAGATCGATCTCATCGGCGGCCAGGATGATTTCTACATCCGAGCTTATCCGGAACTCGGCTGGCCGCGCTTGCGCATGGCCGATGGGCCGATTGGCGTCCGCCACGGTGGACCGGCCACCACCATGGCCGGAGGGATCGCGCTGGCGGCGACCTGGGATCCGGCGCTCGCGGCTCGCGAAGGAGTAGAAATCGGCAGAGACGCGCGCGCCAAGGGCGTTCATTTCATGCTCGGTCCCGCCGTGAACATTTACCGCGCGCCGATGAATGGACGCAACTTCGAATACCTGGGCGAAGATCCGTACCTCGCCGGGAAAATTGCCGTGGGTTACATCCAGGGCATGCAAAGCCAGGGTGTCAGCGCCACGGTCAAGCATTTCGCCGCGAACAATTCCGAATTCGATCGCCACAACACCGATGCCATCGTTGACGAACGCACCCTGCGCGAAATCTATCTCCCCGCCTTTGAAGCGGCGGTGAAAGAAGGCCACGTCGGCTCGGTTATGGATTCCTACAACGTGATCAACGGCAGTCACGCCACGCAAAACGCGCATCTGAACATCGACATCCTGAAAAAAGAGTGGGGTTTTCCCGGACTGCTCATGTCCGATTGGACCTCGACCTACGACACGCTCGGCGTGGCGAATGGCGGCATGGATCTAGAGATGCCCGAGGGCGTCCATCTGAACCGCGCGAAACTTTTGCCGCTGATTAAAGAAGGAAAAGTTTCGGTGGCCACCATCGACGACAAAGTTCGCCGCATCATTCGCACTGCGATCGTGCTGGGCTGGCTGGATCGCGAACAAAAAGATCTGGCCATTTCACGCTACAACCGCGAGGGCGATGCCGTGGCCCTCCAGGCCGCGCGCGAAAGCGCGGTCCTGCTGAAGAACGAAAACAACATGTTGCCGCTGAAGAAAGAATCGGCAATGTCCGTCCTCGTCGTCGGGCCTAACGCCTATCCCGCGGTTTCGGTCGGCGGAGGCAGCGCCCGATCGGTTCCGTTCGAAGCCGTTAGCTTGATTCAGGGCATAAGCGACTATTTGGCCGATAGCGGCAAAGTTTTTTATAGCCCCGGCCTGCCCACGATCGAGGAAATGTCGGAGGCCACTCCGTTTTTCACCACTGCGCACGGTGACGCCAAAGGACTAAAGGCTGAACATTTCGAGAACGAAGAGCTGCGTGGCAAAGCGTATCTGACCCGCACCGAAGCTCACGTGAACCTGGGTCCGCACGCTGAAGAAAATTTGCCGGCTCTCGCTCTTTCCTCCCGATGGTCGGCCTACTACACGCCGGCTTCTGCCGGGAAGCACGATCTTTTCGTTTCCTCCACCGGGGAAGACGGTGGCTACTACCGCCTGTACGTTGACGACAAAATCGTCCTCGACGATTGGACCACGGCCAAGGAACTACTCGGTATTGCGACGCTGGAACTCGACGCCACGCCTCACAAAATCGTGCTCGAGCATCACGGCCATTCCATATGGCTTGGCGCCCATTTCCATCTCGGCATCAACCGCCAGGGCAATTATGTTTTGGCCGACGCCAAGACCATGGCGGCAAAGGCCAACGTCGTCATCGTTGCGGCGGGATTCGATCCCGAATCGGAGAGCGAAGGCGCGGATCGCACTTTCCGCTTGCCGCCGGGCCAGGACGAATTGATTCGAGACATGGTCGCCGCCAACAAAAATACCGTCGTCGTGTTGAATGCCGGCGGCAACGTCGACATGAACCCCTGGATCGACAGCGTTTCTGCGCTGCTCCACAGCTGGTATCCGGGTCAGGAAGGCGGCAAAGCTACCGCGGAAATTCTCTTTGGCGACGTGAATCCATCGGGACGCCTGCCAGTAACTTTCGAACGGCGCTGGGAAGACAATCCAGTTCACGATACTTATTACCCGCCAGCCGGAACGACCAAGGTCATCTACAAAGAAGGTCTATTTGTCGGCTACCGTGGCTACGAGAAAAACAGCACCAAGCCTCTCTTCCCCTTCGGTTATGGGCTTTCTTACACTACGTTCAAGTACGCCAATTTGGCCATCAAGCCCGCAGACAGCAGCACCAAGAGTGAGGAACTTTCTGCGCCGCTCTACCAGGTCACTTTCGATGTAACGAACACTGGAAGCCGGGAAGGCGCGGACGTTGCTCAAGTCTACGTGGGCGATCCGCACTCACAAGTTGCCCGACCCGCAAAAGAGCTGAAGGGTTTTTCTCGGGTCAACCTGAAACCAGGCGAAACGAAGACCGTGATGGTCGTGCTCGATGACCGCGCGTTCTCCTACTACGACGTTGACGGCAAGCAGTGGCGCGCGGATCCGGACGAATACCAAATCCTGGTGGGTCGTTCGAGCCAGGACATCCAACTGCGCGGCACCGTGAATCTGCCGGCTGGTGCAGCGACGTCGGCTTCCAATAAATAATTCGCAGCAAGTCGAAGCGGAATTTCTAGTGCATCGTTTCTGACGCCGGAAAAGCGTCGGTCAGCGATATCACCTGGATTCCGCTCTTCAGTTGATCCAGGGTCACGGCCGCCGGCGTCTTTAGTTTTACGGTCACCGCTTCTCCCGGCAGCAGATCGAAATAGTTGTCCTCCGTCTTGACGTCCAGATCGCCGAAAGAAACGAAGACGCTGCGGGCCAGCGCGGGCGATCGCAATGTTACCGCGTAGCCTCCGTTAGATTTGTCCAGCGACGTTTCGATCTTCACCGGTTTCGGCAGATCGAGATTGTGCATGGTATCGAAAAAGATCAGGTTTCGAGACACTTGCTGCCCCCCGACTGTTAAATCAAATACCAGAAAACTCTTCGTCGGATCGGCGTTGGCCAGCAGCTCCTTCTGATCCGCCGTGAAATAAATGGCGCTCGATTGCGCCGGAATCTGCACGTCCTGCGTCTTCTCACTCAATACTTTTCCGGAAAAATCGAGCAGCCGGGTGTGAATCGTTCCGTTCAGCGGCTGCAGCTTGTCCGAAACCACGTAAACATCTACTTTCCCGTCATGCCGGAACGGCGAAACGATTACATCGTCGTAGAAGCGCTTGCTGTAGTACTGCAGCGCCTTCCAGCGGCCGTAATAGTCGATGCTGGCCCACGACGCTACCGGCCAGCAATCGTTGAGCTGCCAGTACAGCGAGCCCATCGTGTTTGGCATTTGCCGCCGCAGATGTTCCGCGCCTACCTTGATCGCCTCGGCCTGCAGCACCTGGCTTAGATAAACGAATGATTCGAAATCCTTCGGCTCCGGATACCAGCGCAGCATGTAACTCAAAATCCGTTCGTTCCCGCCGTGATTTTTCTGGTGATCCTGCATCGTCGCTGAGCGGATATCCATGTCTTCCGGTTTCGCAAAAGTTCGAATCGTGCGCATCTCCGGGAAAGACTGGAATCCGTATTCGGACATGAATCGTGGGAATTGCTGCGTATACATTTCGATCGGCGCCAGCGCGTGCCAGACTTGCCAGTAGTGCATATCCCCATCGGTTTGGCTGTCTGGCGGGTTTTCGAAATTCGCGCTGGGCGAACTTCCCCAGTACGGCACCGGAGCCGCGTACTGCGCCACCACTCCCGAAAGAATTCCGTGGAACAGCACCACATAATCCGTCCAGACTTTTTCGCGATCCGTGGCTGAAACCGATTCCTTAAAAATCTGGCGGTCGCCCCAGTGTACCCAGCCGGTCTCGATTTCATTGTTGCCGCACCACAGCACAATGCTCGGATGATCCCGCAGGCGCGTCACTTGCTCGATCGCTTCCTGCTTCACGCTGTTCTGAAAATCTGCGCCGCCCGGCACCATGTCGCCGCCGAACATGAATTCCTGCCACACCAGAATCCCCAGCTCGTCGCAAATATCGTAGAAATCGTCGGACTCGTAATATCCGCCGCCCCACTCGCGCACCATGTTCATATGCGCGTCTCGTGCCGACTCCAGAATCTGCCGGTGAATCTCCGGAGTCACCCGGTTCGGAAAACTGTCGAACGGAATCACGTCGGCGCCCTTGGCGAACACCGGTATTCCATTCACGATAAACGCAAAGCTTTTCCCCGTCTTCGTCACTTCCCGCCGCAATTCGATCGAGCGCAGCCCGGTTTTCAGCGCCGCATTCGCCGCAATGTCTTTTCCCGTCCGCACCACCGCTGAAAATTGATAGCGGTCCTGCGTCCCATAGCCGTTGGGATACCACAGCTTGGGATTGGCAATATGGATCGGAACGCTGATTCGGTTTAGGCCTGGAACCAGCTGCACGCTCTGCCGCACCGCCGGAAATGCGGTGCCGGCCAGCGGCCCATACGTAACCTCAAGTGACGCTGGTGTACTGCGGCCCGCTTCGATATTGAATTCGGCGTTGACTGCGGCATCCGTCTTGGTGATTGTCTCTTGCTGCACGTGAAAATTCTCGATGCGCAGCGCGTCCCAGGTCTCCACCCGGATCGGTTGCCAGATGCCTTCGGTGACGTACCGTGGGCCCCAGTCCCAACCATATTGATATCCCGCTTTCCTGGTGTAGGGCGCCGTCGCCACGTTTTCTTCGTTCCCGGTATTGTTCGTCGTTACCGAAGGCAGGATGTACGGCAGCGCCTTCACCTTCGGAATCATCGACTCAATCGGCGAATGAAAAACAATTCGCAACGTATTCGGCCCAGTCTTCAACAGCGATTTCACCGACACCCGCCAGCGCCGGAACATGTTGTCGCCGTGCAGCGCCACTTGGTCGTTTACGTAAACATCCGCGTAGGTGTCCAACCCTTCAAAAACCAAATCCACATGGTCGTGCGCCAAAGTTGCCGCGTCCGCCTGAAAAGTCGTTCGATATTCCCAGTCGGTCAGCCCGATCCACTGCAGCCGCGTATCATTGTCTTGATAGAACGGATCTGGTATCAGCCCATCTTTGAACAAATCCGTCTGCACCACTCCCGGCACGTGTGCCGGATGCCAATCCTGCAATTCCGCGCGGTCGGTTTTACTGATGGCCCGGAATTCCCATTTAGCCTCGAGCGCACGCGAAGTCGCCTGCGCCGCAACTCCTGACACAGTTGACCCGAGCGCCAGCGCCACCAATCCGAACGAGCGAACAAATCGTGCAAAAGACTTCGTGGACGCGCAGGGCAGGATTCGCAATTTAGGGCACCTCAAGTAGAATGTTCGGCTGGGCCCTCGGTTCGAGAGCGCATGCAGAATAGTGAATGAATTTTCGGGATGCAAGTGATTCGTTTTGGACACCAGGAATCCGCTGAGGAGCTTCGACTTTGCCAGAATCGTCGTCTACGCGTACCCCACTAAATGTTGCATTGATCGGCTATGGATTCGCCAGCAAGACTTTTCACGCCCCGCTATTGACTAACGTACCCGGCCTGCGGCTGGCGCAAATCGTTTCCAGCGACCGCGCCAAAGTCCATAGAGACTATCCCGACATCCCGGTTCTCGCCCGCGCCGACGAAGCCTTCGCGCGCCCCGAAATTGACATCATCGTGATCGCCACGCCCAACGACACGCATTTCGACCTCGCGCAGAAGGCGCTTCGCGCCAACAAACACGTGGTGATCGACAAGCCTTTCACCAACACGGCCGCGGAAGCGGCCGAGCTGATTAAACTGGCCCGCGAACGCGGAAAGCTGCTCTCCGCTTTTCAAAGCCGTCGCTGGGACGGCGATTACCTCACTCTGCGAAAACTCGTTGCCGAACGCACCCTGGGCGACATCGCTCTTTTCGAATCGCACTATGACCGTTATCGCCCGGAGCCGCGCCAGCGTTGGCGCGAACAGCCCGGTCCCGGCGGCGGTATCTGGTACGACCTCGGCGCGCATCTCGTCGATCAGGTTTTGCAATTGTTCGGCGCGCCGGAAGCAATCTACGCCGATCTCGAAATTCAGCGGCACCTCGGCCAGGCCAACGACTACTTTCACGTCATCCTGCGCTATGGCAAGCGGCGTGTCATTCTGCACGGCGGGTTGCTGGTCGCGGCCGGCACCCCACGCTTCACGGTCCACGGAACGCTTGGCAGCTTTACGAAATTCGGCATGGACACCCAGGAAGACTCATTCAAACGCGGGGATACGCCCGGCGGCCCCGGCTGGGGCTACGATCCGAATATGGGCACACTCATCACCAAAGCAGGCGATGGTTTCCAAACCCGCCCGCTGGCCAATTTTGAAGGGAATTATCTACGCTACTACGAAGGTTTCCGCGACGCCGTGACGAACGGCGCGTTGAATCCGGTCCCAGCCGACGACGCGCTGGAAGTCATCAACGTCATCGAAATCGCCATGAAAAGCTCGGCCGCTCGCGCGGAAATGCCGTATCACCCGGTCAAATTGTGAGACGCCCGAATCTGTTATCATTCGACCGGAACAAATTCTTAGCTTCGAAAACAAGCACCCTATGAGCCTCGATCAAGATATCGAAAAAATTGCACTGCAGGAAAAGCGGTTGCAATTTAGGGCTTTCGATTCGGACGTAGCCTGGGCGATCGGAACGGCGCTCAAATCTGCCGCCGAAAAACGCGGGGTCGCCATCGCCATTGATATTCAGTTAGCCAGTCATCCGTTATTTTCTTACGCCATGCCCGGAACTACACCCGACAATCTCGACTGGATTCGCCGCAAAAAGAATGTAGTCATGCGTTATCACCGCAGCTCTTACGCAATTGGGCTTAAGCACGAGAAAGCTCAAACCTCCTTGCAAGGTCGAGTCGGACTCGAATTGAAGGACTACGCTCCGCACGGCGGCTGTTTCCCGATTCATCTTGCCGGCACCGGATGCGTGGGCACCATCACTGTTTCCGGCTTGCCGCAGCGCGACGACCATATGCTCGTGGTCTCCGTGCTTCAGGACTACCTTCAGGTAAAGGACGAGAATTTGGCCCTCGATCCCGCCGATTAGGGAGAAATCGAGTAGTGACCCGCGCGAGTGACGCAGTATTCCACAGCGAATCCGGAATCGAAGCTGTAATCCTCGATTACGGAGAGGTCCTGTGCCACCTCCCCACCGCCGAAAATATCGATTTTCTCTCGCGCACCTTCCAAATGGATCCTCAATCCTTTCTTCCGATTTATCTTAAGACTCGCGGACCTTACGATCGCGGAGACGTGCATCCCGCCGAGTACTGGCAAAATTTTGCGGTGCAGGCTGGCGTAGCGGTCGACGTACCGACCATCGAACGTCTGCGCCAGGTCGATAACGAAATGTGGAGCCGCCCGAACGAACCGATGGTTCGTTGGCTTCAAAAAATTCACGACGCGGGATTCAAGACCGCGATCCTATCGAATATGCCCACCGACATGGCCGACCACGTCCGCAAAACGTTCGACTGGCTGGCTCATTTCGATCACCACATTTTTTCTGCCGAGGTCCGCAGCGCCAAACCGGAACCCGCCATCTATCAACATACGATTCAAGCGCTGGGCGTGCCCCCATCCGCCGCGCTCTTCATCGACGACCGGGAAGAAAATCTGGTGCAGGCTCGCGCCATTAGCATCCGCACCATTCGTTATCATTCTGTGGAACAGCTGCGCGCAGATCTGCGGGCCCTGAATTTTCCGATCTTGCCCTGACCCGCACTTCACGGGCTTCCAATTATCACTTGCTAATAACAAGTAACTTGGAGATACTGCGTTCCCGGTCCCAGCGGTTTCGCGATTTTGAATTTAGCCTCAATTAAAGGCCTGCAGGGGAGAACGAGATGAGCCAAGTTCGAGTTTTGGTCGGAACGCGAAAAGGCGCGTTCATTTTAAATTCTGATGGCAAGCGCGAACACTGGAACGTCAGTGGCCCGCACTTTGCCGGCTGGGAAATGTATCACCTCAAAGGTTCTCCCGCGGATCCCAACCGCCTTTACGCTTCCCCATCCAACGGCTGGTTTGGCCAATTGATTCAACGCTCGAACGACGGCGGGAAAACCTGGGAGCCGATGGGCAATAAATTCGAATATGACGGCATCCCCGGAACTCATCAGTGGTACGACGGAACTCCGCATCCCTGGAAATTCGCGCGAGTCTGGCATCTCGAGCCCTCCCTCACCGATCCCGACACAGTTTATGCGGGCGTCGAAGACGCGGCTTTATTTCGCTCGACCGACGGTGCCAAGACTTGGGAGGAGCTCTCCGGACTTCGTAAACACGGCTCAGGCCCATCCTGGCAGCCCGGTGCTGGTGGCATGTGCCTGCACACCATCATTCTTGATCCGCGTGACGAGAAACGGATATCGATTGCGATTTCGGCTGCTGGCGCCTTCCGCACGGACGACGCCGGAAAAACCTGGCGCCCGATTAACCGGGGCCTTACGTCCGAAGGTCTTCCGAATCCCAACGCCGAAGTCGGCCATTGCGTGCACCACATCGCCGCTCACCCTTCGCGCCCCGACGTGCTCTTCATGCAAAAACACTGGGACGTGATATGCAGCAACAACGCCGGCGATTCCTGGCAGGAAGTCAGCGGAAACCTGCCCACTGATTTCGGATTCGCGATCGATGTTCATGCCCACGAACCCGAAACGATCTACGTCGTGCCGATTAAGAGCGACTCCGAACATTATCCGCTCGATGGACAGTTGCGCGTATTCCGCAGCAAATCGGGCGGCACCGAATGGGAGCCGCTGACCCAAGGCCTTCCGCAAAAAGATTGTTACGTGAATGTGCTGCGCGACGCGATGGCCGTGGACTCGCTCGATTCCTGCGGCATATATTTCGGGACCACCGGCGGCCAAGTCTACGCATCCGCTGACGCCGGAAATAATTGGGCTCCCGTCGTCCGCGATCTGCCCGCCGTGCTTTCCGTCGAGGTTCAGACCCTGCAATGATCCGAGTTCTAATACCGGCGCACTTGCGCACGCTCGCGCACCTGAACGGCGAGGTGCAACTTGAAATCGCGGGCGAAGCCACGATGCAGTCTCTGTTGAATGCGCTGGAAGCGAAGTATCCCATGCTCCTCGGTACCATTCGCGATCAGGTCACGCACGAGCGTCGTCCATTTGTTAGATTCTTCGCTTGCGAGGAAGACTATTCGCACCAGCCCCCGGAAACCCCGCTGCCGGCATCGGTCGTGAACGGCGCGGAGCCTTTCTTGATCGTCGGCGCCATGGCCGGCGGCTAACTACAAAGAATGAGACGAATTCATCCAAGGAACGTCAGTACGATTCAGCGGCGTTCTTAAATTTTAATCGCCAGGAGCGTGTCATGGAAATTAGTCCTTATCTTGGTTTCAACGGTCAATGCGAAGAGGCCTTCAAATTTTACGAAAAAGTTCTCGGTGGCAAGATCGAGGGCATCATGACCTATGGCTCCTCTCCCATCGCCGCCCAGATGCCCCCGGAAATGCGCGACAAAATCATCCATGTCCGGATGCTCGTCGGCAATCAGGTGCTGATGGGCGGAGACGCGCCTCCCCAGAACTTCAAGCCAGCGGAAGGTTTCAACGTTTCCATCACGGTCAAGGATGCGGCGGAGGCTGAACGCATCTTCACCGAACTTTCCAAAGGCGGCAAGATCACCATGCCGCTGCAGGGGACCTTCTGGTCGGTTCGCTTCGGCATGGCGGTCGATCGTTTTGGCACGCCCTGGATTATCAACTGCGCTCAAGCGGCCTGACGCTCGTTACTTGCTGGATAAAACGAACTTGTTTCCGTCGACGTCTTTGAAAATAGCTGAGGTTCCCCAGCTCTCTTTCTTCGGCTCTTTTTCAAACTCCACGCCCTTAGACTTCATCGTCTTGGCCGTGGCGAAAACGTCGTCGCACCAGAACGACAGTGGCTGAAAATCGCCGACGCGATTTTCATGGCCCTCCGGCGTAAAAAGCACCAATCCAGTTTCGGCTCCGGGGATCAGCAGCTCAATCCATCGCTGCTTCTCGTTGAAAAACTGATCGGTAGCCACCTTGAACCCAAGCTTTTCGGTAAAGAATTTCAGCGAAGCGTCCTGATCGCGCACGGGAATGCTCACGAATTTGAGTCCACGAATCATTTTTTCGGCCCTCCATTTGCCGCGGACCGCAGGATAGCGCGCCGCATTTCGCAGTTGCAATCAGCCAAGGGTTCCTATATTAACCACCGGTATAGTCATGCCGACTCTGGATTCTTATCTCACTGATACCCTCATGCGCGACTTGGTCGGCCACGATCGCCGGCCGGTCAGTTTCTTGGTCTATTTGTGGCTTTCTGCCGAGCAGCAGCGCAGGGAAGAGGCAGTTCAAATCAGTTATCAGGAACTCGCGGAGTGCATCGGAGTCTCCAAGAGTTCGGCGCAATCTGCAGTTGGCTGGTTGGTTCGCCGCCGCTTGCTTGCAGCGACCAAACAAAACGCCACCGCGACGCCCCGTTACGAAGTCCTCCGCCCCTGGACAGACCGCTCTCGTCGTCGCGCCAAGCCCTAACGTAATGCACGCAGAACTTCGACAGACGCTGATTCACGAAGCAAAAAATTTCGCGAACGGATTCCAATACCTCGTCTTCCATCCTTCGTTGAGGCTAGCGCAGTCGCCCTCCGGAAAACCGGTGTGATCCAGAATCACCACCGATCCACTGTCCTTTGATTTCAGTTCAAACCTGACGATCGAATAAACACCCGGATCCCAGTGACCGGGCCGCCAGGCTTGAACAATTCTCACGTTGGAAACCAGTTCCACATTTCGGCCTTCGATCAATCCCCCGAAGGTCTTGAATGCTCCCCCTGCTTTCGGATCAATTTCGGCCGGCAAGCCCGTGGCCATGCCAAATTGTTTCGAATCCAAAAGCGCTTCATAGACTTTCGCCGGACTAACATTGAAGTCAATTTCTTGATGCAGTGAAGTCCGCGCCTTGTCTGCGGCGCTCGTTTGAACCTCTTTCATATTCCGCCGTGGCGAAACCGCTCCCAGCGCAGCGCCTGCCATCATGCGACCGACCGCGATCCCTGCCGCCGCAACTACCCACCGCCGCGTCGGCCCGTTGCGCACCGCTTCCGCATTCCTCGTATTGATCATTTTTGTTCTCCCGAAGTTTCCCGTTGAACCTCGGGGCATAACATCACGCGACCAGGATATGTTCAAGGCAATTGTGGGTAAAAGCGGTATGTCCTAGACGAGTCGAATCGGTGCAAGGCGAGGCTTGGACGCGGTCGTCGCGAAACCCAGCTTCGCGACGCGAAAAACACTACAAAGTGGAAGTCTACATCGACCGAATCTTCATATAGCGAATGAAATCCGGAAGCATAGTTACGCCCGCGGCGACCACAATCAGCGCCACGGCACCCAATACGTAATATTCGAAACGCATGTTTTCTCCTCGAACCCTCTTCATCGCAATTCCCCTTATCGTTTCGCAGCTTACCGTAGCAGGGATCCGAGAAGTGATCACATACCGGAACCCATGTATTTTGCATGCGCACTCGCGGCATGTCAGTTGAATAAAGCGCGACAGCCGGTTACCCATTTCGGTACAATCCCGCGAAGTGGCAAGCATCGCCGCCCGATGCTCCGCTTCACCGCCGAGGTGCCCGCCGCCGCATGAGCGCCATCACCGAAATTGACGTGCTGTGGATCACTGCCGGACTCGGCTGTGACGGCGACACCATCGCCATGACTGCGGCGACTCAACCAAGCATCGAAGAACTAATCCTTGGCGCGCTGCCATTCGTTCCCAAAATCAAACTCCACAATCCGTTCCTCTCCATGGAAAACGGCGAAGAATTCATGGCGATTTTTCATCAAGCCGCCGAAGGAAGGCTTACACCTTTCATCCTGGTGATCGAGGGTTCAATCCCGGACGAAACCAATAAAAAAGAAGGGTACTGGGCTTCGTTCGGGACCGACCAGCTTACGGGACAACCTATTCTCACCTGCGATTGGATCGATCGTCTCGCGCCCAAAGCCTGGGCGGTGATCGCCGCCGGCACCTGCGCGACCTACGGCGGCCTGCATGCCATGGAGGGCAATCCCACCGGCGCGATGGGGTTGCCGGATTATCTCGGATGGAAATGGAGATCGAAAGCGGATGTTCCGATTGTTTGTGTGCCGGGATGTCCGGTGCAGCCAGACAACATGACCGAAACTATTCTGTATCTATTAAATATGGTGGCGGGCCGGGCGCCGATGATTCCGCTCGACGATGCCCTGCGGCCCACTTGGCTGTTCGGCCAAACGGTTCACGAGGGATGCGATCGCGGCGGCTACTACGAACAGGCGGAATTTGCTTCCGAGTACGGCTCCATTCAGTGCATCGTGAAACTCGGGTGCTGGGGACCGGTGGTGCAGTGCAACGTGGGGAAACGCGGGTGGATGGCCGGGATCGGTGGTTGTCCCAACGTCGGCGGAATCTGCATCGGCTGCACCATGC
>PMHK01000177.1 GCA_003156635.1 Acidobacteriota bacterium
CGAGGCGCACTATCAGCTGGCCCAAACCTATCTGAAGGAAGCGGATTGGGTCCGCGCCTACCAGCAACTGATGGCTACGGTGACGCTCAATCCTGAGAATGTGCCGGCGCAGATCGATCTGGCGAATTTATTCCTGGCCGCGGGAAAGCTGTCCGACGCACGAGACCGCGCGACCATCGTGCTCAAATACGACCCGAAAAATGCCACCGCCCAATCCATCCTTTCTAGCGCGGACGCTTCGCAGGGAGATCTGGGGAAGGGCTTGACGGAGGCGCAGCAAGCGGTACAGATGGATCCTTCGCGCTCCAGTTCCGAGCTGAATCTGGCGATCATTCAAGAAAAATCAAAAGATTTAGCTGCCGCCGAGCAGAGCTACATGAAGGCGGTTGCTCTCGATGAAAAATCGCTTCCCGCGCGACTCGCTCTGGGAAGTTTTTATCAACGTCAGAGACGCTGGGCGGACGCCGAGAAGCAATACCAGGCGGCGATCGCGGCCGACCCTGCTAATCCTTATCCGCGCGCGACTTTAGCCACCCTTTATCTGAACGAAGGGCAGAAGGATGCCGCGGAAAAAACTTTGCAGGATACGAAGTCCGGGCTGAAAGACAATCCCAACGCTTACCGCATGCTGGCTGAGTTTTATCTCGGGCAGCGCGAATTCGATAAGGCCGCCGCAGAACTCAACTCGTTGAACGCCGAACATCCCAAAGATCCAATCGTTTCGCGCATGCTTACGGAACTGCTGCTGCAAGAAAATAAAGTCGACGAGGCATCGAAGGTCGTCGACAATTTCCTGAAGAACTCGCCGTCCGATCCCAATGCGCAAATCCTGCGAGGCCAAATTCTGGTTCGGCAGGGCAAAGCGTCCGACGCCGTTCACATTCTCGAGCAGGCGGTGAAGAGTGCTCCGGATAGCGCCGCCGCACACTACCAGCTGGGAATCGCCTATGCCGCGACGCAAAATGCGGGCCAAGCGGAGGCGGAATGGCGCCAAGCTTCGAAATTGCAGCCGAACATGGCCGAGCCTTTGCGGGCGCTAGCCGCTTTAGCTGCGCGCAGAAGCGACCAAGCGCTCCTCGAAGAGACCGGCGGACGGCTGATGATGCTGGAGCCAAAATCGCCGGAAGGCTACATCCTTCACGCGGAGGCCCTTTATCTCAAGAAGGATTTACCGGGGACGGAAGCGGACCTAAAGCGCGCGATCAGTGCGGCGCCACAGAGTCCTGCGGGCTACTCCCGGCTTGGCGACCTACGCCTGAGCCAGAAAAAATTTGACGAAGCCGAGCAGTTGTACGGCGAGGCGCTCAAACGCAATCCTGCGGATATTCAGGCCATCACAGGCCTCGTCAATGTCTCGTTGCAAAAAAGGGATAACGCCAAGGCTCTGCGCGTTCTTCAGGAGCAGATGGCGAAAGTTCCGGCAAATGGCGCGTTGTACGTTCTTCTCGGCCAACTCGAGATGCGCAACCAGGACTCCGCCAAAGCGGAAGCGGCGTTTCAGAAAGCGACCGAACTGGATCCAAATAATATGAACGCGTTCCTGATGCTGGCGAGCGCCCAGATTTCTCGAGGCTCGGTGGACCAGGCGATTGAAGCCTATCACCGCGCCATAGCGGCAAATCCGAATGACGTGCGAATTTACGTTGCGCTTGGCAGCTTGCTGGAAACCCGGAATCAGTGGCAGGAAGCGGAGGATTCTTACAAGAAGGCCCTGGCGATACGTCCCGACTACGCGCTCGCAGCCAACAATCTTTCGTACCTCATGCTGGAACACGGTGGCGACTTGAGTGTCGCGGTGACGTTGGCCCAAACCGCGCGGAAAGGCATGCCGGATTCGCCGAATTCCGCGGACACGCTCGGATGGGCCTACTACAAGCAGGGCATCTATCAATCGGCGATCGGTCTATTTCAAGAAGCGATCAAGAGCGACGCGCAGAATCCGACTTACCACTACCATCTCGGAATGACGTATCAGAAAGCCAACGATTTTGACTCGGCGAAAAAACAGCTCCAATACACGCTACAGATCAGCCCCAATTACAGCCAGGCCGACGAGATTCGAAAGATTCTGGGAGAGACTGCGCCGCAGAAGAATTAAATCCGGACCTTCGGGCTAGTCCAGTTTGAATTCGGCGCGCCAGTCAGAGTTATCGGCTACGGCCGGTTGGTCCTTCTTGTCCAGGACGTAATTCCCGAGCACCAGAAAATCCATCTCAGTCCGCATGAAGCAGCGATAGGCGTCTTCCGGCGTGCAGACGATGGGTTCGCCACGCACGTTGAAGCTGGTGTTCACGATCACGCCGTAACCGGTCAGCTCTTTGAACTCGTGAATTAATTCCCAGTATCGTGGATTTGTTTCTTTGCTGACGCTTTGGATGCGAGCCGAATAATCGATGTGGGTGATGGAAGGAAGATCGGAACGCAGAAAATAGAGCCGTTCGTACAGCGACTTTTCGTTGTAGTTTTTCGGAAGCGGAATTTGTTTATCCTGGCGAACCGGCGCAACAATCAACATGTAAGGAGAGGGCCGGTCGAGTTCAAAGTGTTCCGCGATTTCCTCTTCCAGGACCGAAGGCGCGAAAGGCCGAAACCCTTCGCGATATTTGATCTTTAGATTTAACTTTTTTTGCATCTCGGGATTTCGCGCATCGCCGAGGATGCTGCGTCCGCCCAGTGCGCGCGGGCCAAATTCCATACGGCCCTGAAACCAGCCGACGACGTTTCCTTCGGCGAGTTTTGCAGCGACGTCGGTTGCGAGTTGCTCGAAATCGTCATAGTGGCGCGCTTTGGCGTCATGTTTTTCGAGCGCCCGGGCAATCTGTTTGTCGGAGAATTCTGGTCCCAAGTACGATCCCTGCATGGCGTCGGCCTGGCGAGTCACCTGGCGTTCGTGGCCTTGCTGGATGTGCCACACGGCATAGGCCGCGCCGACGGCTCCACCGGCGTCTCCGGCGGCGGGTTGGATCCAAATATCGTCGAAAATTCCAGCGCGCAGCAATTTTCCGTTCGCCACGCAATTGAGCGCGACGCCGCCGGCCAGCACCAGATTCTTGCAGCCGGTCAGTTGTCGCGCCGCGCAGGCAATCTTGATTACGATTTCTTCGGTCACTTGCTGGATCGCCAGAGCCAGGTCCATATAAACCTGGGTAAGTTCCGACTCTGGCTTGCGGCGTGGCACCCCGAAAAGTTGTTCCCACTTCGCCTCGTTGGTCATTTTCAGGCCGGTGGCGTATTCGAAGTAATCCATGTTCAGCAAAATCGAGCCGTCTTTGCGGACATCGATTAGATCAGTGAGGATTTTGTTTTTGAACTCCGCGGTCCGCGGCGAGTCGGGATTCCCGTATGGCGCGAGACCCATGAGCTTGTATTCGCCGCTATTCACCGTAAAGCCGGTGTAATAGGTGAACGCGGAATAAAGCAGGCCCACGGAATGGGGAAATTGCAGCTCGCTGAGGATTTCAATGTCTTTGCCGCGCCCGCGCCCGATGGTAGTGGTGGCCCATTCACCGACGCCGTCGATCGTGATGATGGCCGCTTCTTCGAATGGCGATGGATAAAAGGCGCTGGCCGCGTGCGACAGATGGTGCTCAGGGTAGTACATCGGAATTTTGGCGGTGCCGAGTTCCGCAAGGTGCTTACCCAGCATGCTGCGCATGAATAACTTTTCTTTGATCCACACGGGCATGGCGGAAAGGAAACTCAAGAATCCACTGGGCGCAAAGGCGTGGTACGTCTCCAGCAGGCGTTCGAACTTCAAAAATGGCTTGTCGTAGAACGCTACGCCGGTCAAGTCGTTGTAATCGATTCCGGATTCTTCCAGAACGTAGCGGCAAGCGTTAATCGGGAAGGATGAATCGTGCTTCTTGCGGGTGAACCGTTCTTCCTGGGCCGCGGCGACGATCTGGCCATCGACCAGAATCGCTGCTGCGCTATCGTGGTAGTAGGCCGATATTCCGAGGACCGCTTTCTTCATTCCAATTCCTTACGAAATTTGAGCGCGAATTAAAACAAAGTATAAATAAACGGGGCGAGGGCCGAGCCGCCGGCGAAGACCATCAGGGCGCCAAACATCAACATGATGATGATGAGCGGCAGCAGCCAGAATTTTTTCCGGTCTTTCAGAAACCCCCACAAATCCTTCAGGAAATCCATTTCTTCTCCTTCGATTTAGTACGGCCGTTCGAGGTCCCGGCCAATAAACGTGTGATTTCTCTCGACCATCACGGAGTCTTTACCAGCTTTGAAAGCGCGCAGCTTCAAGGAATCTTTGCCGACCAGCCGGCGGAATACCGCAATGGGTGTGACGACCGCGAAGAACACGATCGAGAGCAAAATCCTCGACATCACCGCACCGAGTAGCTCGGAAAATCCCAGCCAGACCACCGCCACCGGCTTGAAAACTTGCGGCACGGCCATGTTGACGACCTGCAAGATGATCGCCGCCAGTAGGTACCCTTCTTTTTTCTTCGACGCAAAAATTAGCAAAAGCAGCAGGACCACGGCCATGCCCGTATCCCGGCTCTGATCCTTGGTAATCTTTTTCATGGAAAGCTCAATCATAAACGGCGTTGCTCCCTAATCTCAACCTCGTCCGGAGCTCCATCTTCGCACCCTTCCGAGGATACAATGAGTTGGCGTTGTTGGGCGGGCTGACTGTCGTACATTTGGATCGATCGCGCGATTGGGCCTGATTCGTGGAGGGTAGGGATGAAGGATTGTCGGCAATTTTATATTGATGGAAAGTGGGTTGCGCCAGCCGCGGCATCCGATTTCAGTGTGACGAACCCGGCCACCGAAGAGACCATCGCGACCATCTCGCTAGGCGGCATCGCGGACGTCAATAAAGCGGTAGCCGCGGCGAAACGCGCCTTTCCATCTTTTTCCGAGACAAAACTCGAGGACCGCGTTGCATTGTTGCGAAAAATAATCGAGGTCTACCAGAGCCGAATCGAGGAAATGGCCGAGACGATTTCCTGGGAAATGGGCGCGCCCATGTCGCTCACGCGCGCAGCACAAGCGCCGGTAGGATTGGCGCATCTGAACGAAGCGGTCCGAATCCTGAGCTATTTCAAATTCGAAGAAATGCACGGCAGCACGATGATGCGCAAGGAGCCGGTTGGCGTGTGTGGCTTCATCACCCCGTGGAATTGGCCGATGAACCAGATCGTCTGCAAAGTGGCTCCAGCGATTGCTACAGGGTGCACCGTTATACTGAAACCGAGCGAACTTGCTCCACTTTCCGCTTATCTGTTTGCGCAGATCCTCGATGAAGCGGGAGTGCCCGCCGGCGTTTTTAATATGGTGAATGGCGACGGGCCAACTGTTGGCGCGGCGATCGCTTCGCATCCGGACATCGACATGGTTTCTTTCACCGGTTCCGCGCGCGCAGGGGTGGCAGTGGCGCAGGCCGCCGCACCGACGGTGAAACGCGTTACACAGGAGCTTGGCGGAAAATCCGCGAACATCATTCTGGATGATGCCGACCTGGAGAAAGCGGTGAAGCAGGGGGTGCAAAGCTGTTTCCGCAATACAGGTCAATCCTGCGACGCTCCCACCCGCATGTTGGTGCCGAAAGCCAAGATGCCCGCGGCAATCGTTGCCGCGAGACAGGCCGCCGAGGCCACTAAAGCTGGAAACCCGCTGGCGGACGGGACGCATATTGGTCCACTTGCCGGGAAAGCCCAGTTTGCTAAGGTCGAACGCCTGATCAACAAGGGTCTGGAAGAAGGGGCCACGCTGGTGGCGGGCGGGTTGGGGAAACCTGACGGGGTGACCAAGGGCTACTTCGTTCAGCCCACGGTTTTTGCCGATGTGCGCAACGATATGACCATCGCTCGCGAAGAAATTTTCGGGCCAGTGCTGTGCATGATTCCCTACGACGATGAAGAACATGCAATCGCGATCGCGAACGATACGCCCTATGGCCTGTCGGGATACGTTACATCCGGCGATATGGATCACGCCCGCCGCGTAGCTAAACGCATTCGCGCCGGCAACGTGCATATCAACGGGGCCAGATCCGCTTTCTACGGCTGCTTCGGCGGCTACAAGCAATCGGGAAATGGCCGCGAGTGGGGCGAAGCGGGCCTGGAAGAATTTTTGGAATTGAAAGCGATCTTCGGGTACGAACCACCCCAGAAATCGTAAGACATTGGCAATCCCGATTCCGTCAGTACGGTCAGAAATACAGTAGAATTCCTTGCGTCCATGGACCCAAAAATCAGACAAAAAGCGCTGCGGCTGCTGACCAACGGCATCTACGTGATGACTTCCCGCAGCGGCGAAAAATTTGGCGCCGCCACCGTCACCTGGGTTTCGCAGGCCGGATTCAAGCCACCCTTGTTGATGGCCGCGTTGCGCAAGGATGGCAACGTTCTGGAGTGCGTGGCGGAGAGCCGCCAGGCGGTGCTGCACATTCTGGACAAGGAACAAGCCAGCCTGGCCCAAACCTTTTTTGCCTCGGCCAAAGAATCCGCCGGTCTGCTGAATGGCGAACCTTACGCTAGCGGAGAAAAAACGTCCGCGCCGGTGCTGACCAAATCCCACGCGCACCTGGAGTGTGAAGTTCGTGAAATCCTGCAGCAGTACGGCGATCACGCTCTGGTAATTCTGGAAGTGGTCAACGCCGAGATTCGCCAGGAAGTAACGCCACTCACCGTCGCCGACTCCCCCTGGGAATACGGCGGCTAGCAACCCTTTTCGAGCGATCCGGCTTCAAATCTTCATAGCCATTGAGCAATACCGGCGCGTCCCGTATAATTGTTTGCTTTGCTATACGGGGGAGCTACAGACAGCCATGTTGAAGAGTATCCAGCAGCGGGACAAAGAAGGTAACCGGTGGGTGAAAATCACCATGGGCGTTTTGCTCGGCATCATCTGCCTGAGCATGCTCACCTACCTGATCCCCGGGCTGGGTAGTTCCACGTTTAATGCTAGCCCCGATTCGGTCGCGACGGTTGGTGGCAAAGACATCACCGCTTTTGAAGTCCAGCAGCAACTGAACTTGGCCACGCGCGGCCAGTCAGTGCCCGACGCCCTCCGCGGTTTTTACGCCAAACAGGTTCTGGATCAGATGGTCTTCAAGCAAGCGCTGGAAGTCGAGGCGCAACGCATGGGAATTCAGGTTACCAACGACGAACTTTCCGATCGCATCAAGCAGATTCTCCCCGCCGCCTGGAATGGCGACGTTTGGCTGAAAGACAAGTACACCACCGAAGTAGAAAACAGGATCGGCATGCAGGTTCCGCAGTTTGAGGAGTATCTGCGTGACCAGATGCTGCAGGAAAAGTTCCATCAGCTGGTCACCGACGCGATTACCGTCAGCCCCGATGAAATCCAGCGCGAATTCCTGCGCCGGAATGAAAAAGTTCAAATCGAGTACGCCCTAATCAAACCTGCGGATCTAGCTTCGACGATTCAACCGAGCGACGCGGAATTGTCCGAGTATTACTCGAAACACGTTGGCCAGTATCAAGTCCCGGAAAAGCGTTCGGCGCGCTACGCCCTGCTCGATTTGAACCGTCTACGCGGCACCGCGCAGGCCAGCGACGCGGCTTTGCATGCCTATTACAACGCGCACGTCGAAGACTACATGGTCGCCAACCGAGTCCATGTAGAACATATTTTGTTCAAGACCATCGGCAAGACCGACGCTGAAATCGCCGAGATCCGGCAGAAGGCCGAAGACGTCCTGAAAAAGGCCAAATCCGGCGCCAATTTCGAGGACCTGGCGAAGAAGTTCTCCGAGGACGACGCCACCAAGCCGAAGGGCGGCGATCTGGGCTGGATTATCGAAGGCCAGACCGTGCCGGAATTTCAGCAAGCGGCTTTCACCCTGCCCAAGGGCTCGGTATCGGACCTGGTGAAAACCCAGTACGGGTTCCACATCATCAAGGTCCTCGACCACGAGAGCGCGCATACCAAGACTTTTGACGAAGTCCGCAATACGATTCAGCCGGTAGTGCTGGAAGAGCAGGTTACGGCGCAGGCGAATAAGATCTCGGGCGATATGGCCGCGGCGGTCCGGCAATCGAATCACCAGCCTTTGGATGACGTCGCCAAGAAGTTTAACTTGCAGCTGGGTGAATCCGCTCCGGCGGCTGCCACGGATCCGGTGTCCGCGTTCGGTAATTCCGCCGAACTTCGCGCCGCGCTATTCCAGCTTCGTCCCGGCGAATTGAGCCAGCCGATTCAGACTTCCCAGGGTGATGTGATCGTTACGCCCAAAGATATCGTCCCGGCTCATCAGGGTACGCTGGCCGAGGTCCGCGACCGCGTTCTAGCGGACTATCAGAAGGACAAATCGCTCGAACTAGCCCAATCGAAGGCAGCTGAGCTCTCCAAACTCGCCCAGGGCGGCGAAGCTCTGGACAAAGCGGCGAAATCACTCAATCTGACTACTAAGACTTCGGACTCATTCTCGCGCACCGGTTCCGTTCCGGACGTCGGCGCTGGTACGTTGATCGAAAGCGCCTTCACCATGCCGGTGAATCAGGTCAGTGCCCCGAAACTGGTCTCCGGAAACTGGCTGGTCTACCGCATTGTCGGCCACGAACCCGTCATTCAGAACGAATTGATCCTACAGGCGGACCAAATTCGGCAGCAATTGCTCCAGGCCAAGCAGAACGCGGCCTATGATGCGTTCAAAACCGCCCTCGAAGATAGGCTCAAGAAGGAAGGCAAGCTCACCATCAATGCCGATGCGATGAAGCGGCTCGGTGGCCGCACCTCACTGTAAGTCATTAATAGTAATAGGCTTATAATTTCCAAGTCTATTCTTGCCCTCCCTCTCCCCGTTCGCTAGACTATTTCTTCCGCAGTTCCTGCCCCGTAGCCAGCGGGGTCCGGCTCCAAGGCACTTCTTCCCAGCCTTGTAAAAATTGGCATTACGCTTTGAGGAGCAGTCCCATGCCAGGAAAGAGAATCAAAGCAAACAAGCTCGTCGAATTTTCAAGGATGCGGACGGCTGGTAGTCAAACCGGTTCGGTGGATTTTGGAGATTTTCGCAACAACGGAAGGTCAAAAAACACTGTGTCGAATCGAATCTCGTCTCAAAACACCTATATCTGTGCGATGGAAAAGAACCAGAACGGCAAATACAACATCCGCATCCGGGTGACCTTCGGGCACGGCAGCTGGTCGCTGTCCGTGTACTTCCTGGCGTCTTCGTTTAATGCGGCCATGAAGAAACTCGAGCAATCCCTGCAATTGCTGCAAAAGAATGAGGAACGGCTGCGTTTCTGGGGCGTCGAACGCACGGACGACCCCAACGTCGCGGGTGATTTGCTGCAGGAGTTTGGGCTGTGGCTGGACCGCCGACGGGAATTTCCCCGCAAGCTGGCCGAAACCAGCGTGGGCAGCGGGAAGCCGGTTGCCGCGTCGATGCTGGCTCCGGTGCGCCGCATCCTGGCCGATTCGGTGTCGCAGGAACGCGAGCGAGCGTTCACCGCAGCGGCTGGCGACTAAGCAATCTCCTTGTTTTCGCCGCGAATCAGAACTTCGCCCTGGGCCAGAACCATATCGTTCAACGACATCCGGTATCGATAAGACCCAGGATTTAATCCCGGGCGGGTGGGCCCGCTGACCAACCGGACTCCCGGCGGGGCCTGAAACACATTCGAGGAGAATGGCGAGCGCTTCGCGTCGAACTCAACCTTAAGGTTCCCAGCGTTCGAAATCCATTCTACCTGTTCACCGGGATCGATTACTACCACTTCCGGAATCATCCCGACCAGTACCCGCTTCTCTGCCAATGAGTTAACCTCGGTGAGTTTCTCGTGGAACACGAGGGACCGATGCGATCCCTCGCCTGAGCTTAAATATGTGGTCGGTTCTTACAGAATCGCTTTTACTTCAGTAATGATGTCTCTTGCGGAGATGCCGAACGCATCCACCAATTCTTCCGGTTTTCCGGAATGGGGCATGCCGTTAACGGCCATCAGCTTGAACTTCGTTGGCGCGGCGCCGACCGCGGCCAGAGAGGACAACACGGCCTCTCCGATTCCGCCTTCTGGCCAGTGGTCTTCCACGGTGATCAGCTTTCCGCCGGTCGCCGCGATTTCCGCCGCGATTGCCTTGCCGTCGATGGGTTTCACGCAGTACAAGTCGATGACCCGGATCGCCGTACCAGCCTTTTTCAATTCATCCGCAGCTTTCAGCGCTTCATGGAGAGTAACCGCCGCGCCGATCACCGTGACTTTGTCCTGATCGCTCTTGCGTAGGACTTTGAATCCTGGAATCGGGAATTTTTCATCTTTGGAGTACAGAATCGGAAACTTCGGCCGCGACGTTCGCAGGTAGTTGATTCCCACCCGCCGGGCCATGATGTCGACCAGCCGCTCGGTGGAAACCGCGTCGGCCGGGTAGAAAACTCCCGAACCGTGAATCGCACGGAACATCGCGATATCCTCGAGCGCCATCTGCGACGGTCCGTCCTCGCCAATGGATACGCCGCAGTGCGAGCCGCACAGATTGATGTTGGCCCGGCTGATCGCTGCCATGCGTACGTTGTCGTATGCGCGCGAAAGGAAGCAGGCGAAGGTATCGGCAAAAGGCACTTTGCCCCGCGCTTGCAGGCCTACTGCGACGCTGACCAGATTTTGTTCGGCGATGTAGCCCTGCCAGAAATGATCCGGTTCGGCATCCTGGAAAGTTTCAGAGAATGTGGAGTTCTTCACGTCCCCGGAGAGTGCCACCAGTTGTTTGTTCACTGCGCCTACGCGCTTCAACCCAAATCCGTAGGCCTCGCGCGTAGCGACCTTGGCGTCGGCGGCGTAATCCGGCGCGGCCGGCGCCGGGAAATCAGGAGGCGTCGGCAGCGGCTTGCGTTCGTACGATTTTCCCGGATCCGGCGGCACCGTTGGTCCGCCGCCCAGTTCGGCAATCGCCGCGGCGAGTTGTTCCTTGGAGAACGGCTTCCCGTGCCAGTTCAATTTGTCAGCAACCTGGCTGAAGCCGTGGCCCTTAATCGTCCGCGCAATAATTGCTTGGGGCTTGCCCTTGGTGGCCTTGGCCTGGTCCAGCGCCGCCAGCACCGCGGCGACGTCATGGCCGTCGATCACCTGGGTGTCGAATCCTTCGGATTCCCACTTCAGCCGGTAGCGATTCATATCGTGCTGGTACATGGTGGGCTCGCTTTGGCCCAGGCGGTTGATGTCGCAAATCACCGTCAAATTGTCGAGGTTATAATGCGCCGCGAACGCGGCCGCTTCCCAGATCTGTCCTTCCGCCAATTCACCGTCACCGGTAAGCACGTACACGCGCGTGGGGCTTTTATCCATCCGTGCGCCAATGGCGAGTCCTGCTCCGACCGACAATCCTTGGCCGAGGGAACCTGTCGCCGCGTCCACACCGTGAATCTTTGGCGTCGGATGGCCTTCCAGCTCGCTCGAAAATTCGCGGAGGGTCATCACGCGCGAAACCGGGAACACGCCGGCTTCCGCGAGGGCCGAATACAGCAGCGGCGCTGCGTGGCCCTTGGAGAGCACGAAGCGGTCGTCGTCGTTCGAGTTCGCGTTCTTCGGATCGAATTTCATGGCGTAGAAGAAAACGCCCGCGACCAGTTGCGCCGCCGACATGCAGGAGGTCGGATGGCCGGAGCCCGCCGCCGTGGTGGACATCATCGAATAAATGCTCAGCAGC
>PMHK01000171.1 GCA_003156635.1 Acidobacteriota bacterium
AATAACGTCTTGATTGCATTGCGCCTCTTTGGATTATGATTGGCCCACCGGGTGGCAGTTCCGACCTGCCGGAATTCTTTCCAATAACGCGAGTCGCACTGGAGTCATCATGGAAAAAGAACTCAGCCTTGAATTTCTTCGCGTGGTCGAAACCGCGGCCATCGAATCCGCGCGCACCATGGGCCAGGGAGNNATGGACGGCACCATCGTCATCGGCGAAGGTGAACGCGACGAAGCACCGATGCTGTTCATCGGTGAGAAAGTCGGCGCCGCGGTTCGCGACAAGTCACGCACCTATCCGCAGGTCGACATTGCCGTGGATCCCCTCGAAGGTACCAACCTATGCGCCACCGGCGAACCCGGCGCCGTGGTGGTACTCGCTGCCAGCGAACATGGCGGCTTGCTTCATGCTCCGGACTTGTACATGGAGAAAATCATCGTGGGGCCGCCCGCCAAGGGAGCAATCGATCTCGACGCCCCGGCCAAAGACAATCTTCGTGCCATTGCGCGGCGCTACGATCGTGACGTCGAAGATCTGGTCATCGTCGTCCTCGATCGGCCGCGCCACGAGCAGTTGATCGCCGATATTCGTGCCGCTGGCGCGCGCATCCGCCTAATTTCCGATGGCGACCTCTCCGCTGGTATCGCCGCAGCCGTGCGCGGCACCGCCGTGCACGCCGTAATGGGCACCGGTGGCGCTCCCGAGGGCGTCCTTACCGCGGCCGCCTTGCGCTGCCTGAATGGCGAGATTCTCGCGCGCCTGGTCGTCAACAAGCCGGAACACCATGATCGCATCGCGCAGATGGGCATCAAGGATCCGAAACGAATCTACGAAACCGCGGACCTGGCTCCAGGTAAAAAAATCATTTTCGCCTGCACCGGAGTAACCGGCGGCGGCCTGCTCGACGGAGTTTCCTTCTTTCGCGATGGAACCCGCACGCATTCGCTGATTATGACTCTCGCGGAAGCGGAAGTTCGCTTCATCGACTCAGTCCATCTTGACCGGCATCCCGGCGTCGAAGTGCGCTTCAACTGAGAATTCGACCGCGGCGCCAACGAAACTTTTCGCGATGGTTTAACGTATCTATGGATTGCAAGCGTTCGAAGGGGAAAACTATGTCCAGCGCATCCGGAAGACCTCCGACCGTCCCACCTCCCGCCCGGCGGGATAGCACCACCGCGATTTGGTGGATTCTCGGCATCGTCGGCGGCGGAATCGTGGTGATGGTTTTCTTGGCCCTGATGGTCGCAGGCTATGTGGCCGGCCACTCCCATATCGACAGCGAAGGAAAGAACGTCGATATCCAAACACCCGTTGGCGAGCTAAAGGTCAACCAGAATTCCAACCGTGCTTCGGGTTTGCCGGTTTATCCCGGCGCGACCGCTTCGAGCAAAGACAGCCACGCCAACGTAGAGCTGTCCTCGGGTGACGCCGGTCTGGGCGTATTCGTGGAAAACTATTCAACGACCGACCCGCTGGATAAAGTTGCCGCGTGGTATGCACAGCACCTCGGCCCGAGTTTCAGTCGAGGAAAGAAGGGCGGAGAGGTCAAAGTCCAGGGGATGGAGATCACCACCGACTCGGACGTGACTTTCAACGACAATCATGGCGAGAGCACGCGCACGGTATCGCTGACGCAGAAGGACAGCGGCGTCGAAATCACGCTGGTTCGAACCGGCAAGCGCGAAGCGCAGTAAACGCCGGTAGGCCCGTCGCATCCGTCCCGAATCAACTCTTGGCAATTATTCCTGTTTTTTTTGAGTCGAATGCCGACCGGCATTCGTAATCGTGGACTCCACCGAATCCGCGCGGACCCGTACCGCTCGTACGGGTTCGAATCTGGCGGCCAATTGAAATTGGCGCGCCAGACTCGACCCAGAACTCTTCAAAACCCAGACGGTACGGCGTGAGGGCCCGCCTACCAGTCCGCAGCGGCTAGCGGTGCAGCGCCGTTGCGGTATGGCCGGCCTGTTGCCGGCGCGGCATGGCGCTCGCCATCCGGTCGGAAGCCTGCGGCGGCAGCGGACGTATGCTGTGGTTCGAGCTTACGTGTTCGCTGATCGCCTGCAAACGCTTCAGGATGCCTTGCCACTGCGTCCAATCGAGCTGTCGGAGGTAAGGACGAAGACCTTGAATGAACGGATCTTCGAGTACCGTTTCGCCATTGGTTTCCGGCACGAAGAAACGGTTCAGACCTACGCCCAGCGCTTCGGCAATCTTTTCCAGCGTGCCGAGGCTTGGCGTCATCTGCCCGCTCTCAATCCGGGACAAATAGGATCTCGAGACGCGCGAACGTGCCTGCAATTGGCTCTGGGTCATGCCGCGCGACTCCCGCAATTGCCTGATGCGCTGGCCAATGTTCTCGACAGTTTCGCGATTCGGCCAGTTCTCAAACAATTGGCGGTCGTCCCCCGGAAGATCGGTCGGCGTCGGCGACGGAATGACGAACGACACCTTCGGAGGCAGCAAACGCAGACATCTGCGGCAATTATCCGTGCGTGTGCGGTACTGGACTAATCCGCAAACCTGGCAGCGGAGTACTTCCCGTTCCATTTCCATTCTTACTTCCATGGCTTTTTCGGCCACAGGCTCTCCTCGCACACTATTCCGGCGATGAGAAGGGGGAGGTACAGTTCGCAACAGGGGGAAGGCAGAAACGGCGCGGGGTGATTCTCCACGCGGTGCCATTTCTTGTCAAGCCCTTTTTTCTCGCCGATCACAAATTATTTTATCGTGGACTCCTGGCCCACAACAAACCACAGCAGTTGTCATCCTGGAACGCTCCCAAACGTGGTACGACTTTTCTTCGCCCAGACGTTTCATGGCCGCTAACGACATGAACACAACGCCGCGCAACGTCATCTCGCCGAATTTTGACTGCAAAATCTCATCTGAAACTTTGGTGGACGATTTGCAGCGAGATTCGCGTCGTTCTACTTCATTTTTCCGTCATTCGCGCGAATTTGCCGCCCGATCGCGAATTGTGTTCAATCAATGACGCGAAGACTCGACGAATTGACAGTTGTCAACGTCGCTGAAAATTCGCTCCACCGACGATCATATTGTGTCTCAAATCGGAACACTGCTGTTTTCTCCTGCTGCCTGTTCAGCTTTATCCGCATTAGCCTGCACTAAATTTCTATCGGCCATTTTTTGTCTTCGCTGAGTGCCATGCACGAGAATCACCAATCCTGCGCCGATGCCGGTGCCCCTCGCAGTTCGTGCTATCTTTTCTGCGCAATGGGTACAGATGGACTCGGAGACCATCGCATGCTGAATCGAGACGACGCCTGGAAACTGTTATGCGAATACACCCAGGGAGAAAGCCTGCGTAAACACGCCTTGGCCGTGGAAGCGTGCGTGCGCGCCTACGCGCAGAAAGATGGCGCCGACGAAAACCTCTGGGGAATCACCGCTTTGCTGCACGATTTCGATTACGAGCGCTGGCCCAACGCCGCGCATCTCGCCACCGAAGAGCATCCCTTCGAGGGCTCAAAAATCCTTCGCGAACGCGGCTACCCGGAAGAAATGATCCAGGCGATCTTGGGCCATGCCGACTATTGCAACGTGCCGCGCACGTTGCCTCTGGACAAGACGTTATTCGCCTGCGACGAACTGGCCGGATTCCTGACCGCGTGCGCGCTGATCAAGCCCAGTAAAAGTATTCATGAAGTCGAAGCCGCGTCAGTTAAGAAAAAATTAAAGGACAAGGCATTCGCGCGCGGGGTGAATCGCGATGACGTGTATAAGGGCGCCGAAGAACTCGGCGTTCCCCTCGACGAACATATTGCCTTCTGCATCGCGGCCCTGCGCGGAATCGCGCCCCAACTGGGTCTGAACGGGGTCGCCGTTTAGCCTCGTTGGTTCGTAGGTTTATTTCAAATCGGCTACTCGTTCCAACCGAAACGTGTAGCAGCCCGCCGTCGTGCTCCGGACGTGGACGTAATCCACACTTGGACGGACGAATAGCCGCTCGATCGTCGCCTCCGCGTTTGCAAAGTCCACATATTCCTGCGCAACGAGGCGGCGCCCGCGCCCATACGCATTCAACGTCCGTGGGCTGCTCATTAGCTTCATCGGGATTCCGGCATTCTCCGGATATCTCGCGCAACCATCCGCATGAACGTAAACAGGCCCGGGCAGCGGCAGTTTTTCTACACCCGCGAAGGGATCCAGCGTGAAAAGTGTCGCCCGCTCCTTACCTTCCGCAATCCAATCGAGGCAATGGCGGCAGGGCCATCCTGCGCCGGCACCCGCCGTGTGGACCGGAAATCCAAATTGTGGGTCCGTTGCATTCTTCCGTACCGCTTCGGCCAGCTCGGTCGGAATGGCTACCACGCGTAATGAGTTCATCGTGACCTCCTTCGGAAACATTGTTTTTGCGCATAAATTCCGCACACCTTTAGTTTGCTGATTTCGGAGCAGCGTCACTATCCGCTTCTCGCGGCCAAATTTTCTTAATCCCGAAGTCAGATATCCTCAGCACCCTGTGCATAAGTTTCCTCAGCCCATAACAATTTCGCCCCACCGTGCTAGAGTCCGCATCCCCATGGACAAAGCGAGTAATTTTTTAGGTGGCATGTTGCGGCAATTGAAGCGTCCGGAAGCCGCGGTTGCCTGGCTCTCGGGTGTTTGGCCGCAGGTTGTGGGCCGTACGATCGCTGCTCATACCCGCCCGGTGCGCTGCGCCGCGGGCTGCCTCGAAATCGCCGCCGACGGCAAGCCCTGGCGGGTTCAGCTGGAGAGCATGAGCAACGAATTTTGTGCGCAGGTCAACCGCAACTGGGGAGGCAACCTGGTACGCGAAATAAAATTCGTCGATGCTCATCGGCCGCCCCACATCTCGCATGAATTCGACAACGACCACACGCCTTTCGTTCGCCGCCGCAAATCTTAGCAGGCCACTTCTGGACTGCGCGCTCGTCGTCGCCGATTTTCAATCCGCCCGGCCGCGCTTGCGCTGTTCTCCTGATGTACTAAGATGAGTGTGTAAATTCACCGCGGCACCACACTAGGATTTGATCCGAACATGAAGATCACTCGCGAAGAGGTCTTGCGCGTCGCCCAGTTGGCCCATCTGGAGCTTTCTCCGGAAGAGGTTGAAATGTATCGCGGCCAGCTCGACGAAATTCTCGCCTACATCGGAAAGCTCGAACAACTCGACGTATCGAACGTCGAGCCGATGACCCAACTTCTCCCGCGCACCGGGGCCGACGATGTAGCAAATCTCCAGACGCCCCTGGATAGTGCCCTGCGCGACGACGTGGTCCGTCCCTGCGACGTAGCTAACGTCGTCCTGGCCCAGGCCCCCGACGCCGCGAAACCGTTCTTTCGCGTGCCGAAGGTGATCGACCGGTGAGCGCCCCTGCGAAATGGACGATTTCAACAGTGCGCGAAGCGCTGACCACCAAGCAGCTTTCCGCCCGTGAGTTGACCAAAGCTTTCTACGAGCGCATAGGCCATGAAAATCCGAAACTGAACGCCTACCTGGCCCTCTCGCCGGAACGCGCCTACGCCCAAGCTGACCGAGTCGACGCCGCTATTGCCAAAGGCGACCCGTTNNCCGCTGGCTGGCATACCAGTCGCGCTAAAGGATGTTCTGAGCACCGCCGGAGTTCGCACCACCTGCGCATCTAAAATTCTCGAGACCTATACGCCACCGTATGATGCGACCGCAGTCGCCCGGCTTGACGCCGCTGGCGCGATCTTTCTGGGTAAGACAAACTGCGACGAATTCGCCATGGGCAGCTCCAACGAGAATTCTGCATACGGTCCAGTACGGAATCCTGTGTCCCTTGACCGGGTGCCCGGTGGCTCCAGCGGAGGCTCGGCCGCCGTTGTGGCAGCAGGCTTGGCAGTGGCGAGCCTGGGGACCGATACCGGCGGTTCCATTCGTCAGCCCGGCGCATTCTGCGGGATACCGGCTCTTATGCCAACATACGGACGCGTATCCAGGTATGGCCTAATCGCCTTTGCCTCCTCGCTAGACCGCATCGGCCCATTTACTACAAACATAGCGGATTCCGCGTCCGTCCTTTCTGTGATCGCAGGTCATGACGCCGCAGACTCGACCTGCGCTCCGGCGTCGGTGCCGAATTACTCTTCGGAAATGCGCCGGCCTCTTGCAGGTCTCAAAATCGGCGTTCCGGCGGAGTATTTTGGCCCCGGGCTAGATCCCGAGGTCAGGTCCAAGATTGAATCCGGGATCGATCTACTGGAAAGGCTAGGCTGCAAGCCAGTCGCGATTCGGATGGCGCATACCGACTACGCTATCGCGACCTATTATATTGTCGCCACCGCCGAAGCCAGCTCAAACCTGGCCCGGTACGACGGTGTCAGGTATGGGTTGCGTGTCTCCGGCAACACCCTCATGGACATGTATCGGAAGACGCGCGAACAAGGCTTTGGCCCGGAGGTCAAACGCCGGATCATGCTTGGAACCTACGCACTCTCTGCCGGCTACTACGACGCCTACTATCTGCGGGCGCAGAAGGTGAGGGCGCTGATCGCCCGTGACTTCAGCCAAGCCTTCGAGCAGGTTGATGCGATAATCACTCCGACGACTCCCACGGCGGCGTTCAAACTCGGGGAAAAGACCTCCGACCCCTTGCAGATGTATCTGGCTGATATATATACAGTTACTGGATCTCTTGCGGGAATTCCAGGGATGTCCGTGCCTTGCGGCCAAACTAAGGCGGGTCTTCCTGTGGGGATGCAGATTTTTGGCTCTCATTTCGGCGAAGCTCGGATTTTGCAGCTCGCACATTCGTTTGAGGTTGCGGGCGGCTTCACGATGTAGGGAGCCAGCTGGCGGCGCATGCAGAACCTCGCACCAACGACCAAATTCCTTCTGGCAGCGCGAGTTCGATTCTTAGCTGCGGCCGACCGTATTCTCGATGAGCACTGGCTCGAACGACCCGCCCCAGACGCATGGTCTGCCGCCGAAATTGTGGCGCATGTCGGAATGATCGAGGAATCAATCGTTGAGAGATGTAAGAAAGCTTCGGTTTCCGATTCGCGACGCTTGCCGGCGCTCAAGAGAATCCGGCTTCCGCTCGTATTAGCGACTTGGCGAGGGAAAAAGGTACGCAGTCCCATGCCGTTGAAGTCTGAACGCATTGGTAATCGCGAACAGGCGTACGCGACGCTGCAGGAAATCCGCCAACATTCGTTCGAATTCTTCGACTCCCTTGGCGATCGAGATCTCAGCGTTCATCACTTCCCACACCCGATCTTCGGCGGCTTGAATCTCTACGAATGGTACCGCTTCATCGGCTACCACGAATTACGCCATCGGAAACAACTCTGTGAACTTGTAGAAATATTCCATCCATAGACTACATTTTCCTGTTTGGCCAAAAAACGCGAAGGCGGTCTTTCGGGTCGATTTCGCCTGTACTGCTACCAAGTTGTTGAAGGAACGTAGGTTCGGACGCTTGGCTTCTTCCGCGCTCCGCTGCGATCCAAACGGAAGGACTATTGCTAGGGACGTAGCTAGCATTTAATTTGGCACTGGGCAGCGAAGTACCGGAGCGAAACCATGGTGCGCATTAAATCCAGCCAGAAAGTCTTCACCGAAGACGAAGTCGTAAGACTGACCGGGATCTGCGCGGATCATCTGCGCGGTCTGGCCCGGAACAAACACCTCGGCTCCATCGCCCGCGCCGCGGAAGCCGCCGGCGTCGAAGCCGAAAAGTGGCTCTTCTCCAACGCCGACTTGATGATCGTCACCGTCCTGCAGTCGCGCTGCGATCACTAGGCGACGCCGCCATTTCATTTCATACCTTCACCGTCGTCCTGTAGAACTTTGTCCAGCCACCTCGTTGAGATTTGAACTCCTGCAATCCGTTCAAATACTCCTCTCTTCCACCAAACTCGAAACTGTTTTGTGGCATCCTAGGTGAGATGAGCGGGCGGAAGCGCTTTCCGCCGGCGCGGGCTACCGGGTGAACATTCGCGACCGAGCCCTAGAAAATAACCGATGGATTCCATTCGCCAGAAGGCTAGCCAACTCGCTCGAACGCGCTCAGTGATGGCATTGTTGCTCGGGATCGCTGCCATTTGGGCGTTCGGCTCGGCTTCGGCCCAGCCGCAGAACTCCCCGAATTCCCCCGGTACGCAGCAGCCATCTTCAGCGGCTCCGGCCGCGTCGCCCCAGACTCCCACTCCCGCTCCCGCAATCCCGCGTGGGAAAAAACTGATGCTAAAGGATGGAACATTTCAGCTGGTCCGCGAATATCACGTCGAAGGCGATCGCGTCCGCTATTACAGCATCGACCAAAGAGACTGGGACGAAATACCGGAGTCCCTGGTCGATTGGGACGCCACCCGCAAGATGGAGATCGGCGAGGCCAAGAAAAACTTGGATTTAGTCGCTGAGGCGCGGAAAACCGAAAGTATGCGCAATGCCGAATTGATCGACGTGGATGCCAGTATCGAAATTGCGCCGAAAGTATTTTTGCCCGCAGGAGTTGGCCTTTTCGAATTCGACGGCAAGGCGATTCACCCTCTGGCCCCCGCCGATCCCGACATTAAATACAGCATGACCCAAAGAGTTAAACAAGTTCTGGTCCCAATCCCCATCGTTCCCACCCGTCACACCGTGGCACTCGATGGTGAGCGCGCCAAATTTCGCATGCAGAGCACCATCGTAGAGTTCTACATGCGCACCGCGGACGGCCACGAACCGAACCTGGAGCTGATTCGCGCCAAGATTCACGGTAGCAAGCGCTCGCTGGAGAATCTCGATCAGCTATTCGGCCAAAAGCAGGCGACCGGCCGAATCATCCTGCCCATGCTGCGCTGGGAAATCGCTAAAGGCGTGTACCGCTTCACGGTTTATCACTCGCTCGACCCCGGCGAATACGCCGTCGCCGAAGCAGTTGAGTCCGGAGGAACTAATGTTTATCTCTGGGATTTCGGCGTAGATCCGGGCGAGCCGGCTGCAAAATCAGAAGCAAAATGACGGCTTGAATCGGTTATTTGGGCTGCGGCACAGCTTGCGGCAGTAAGTCCGCTAACAACGCCGCCAGTGCGGCAATGTGAAACGGCTTCTGCAGCATCGAGGCGCCGTTCTGCATGAACCTCGCGGCAGTTTCCGTATCCAGCAACGCACCGGTCATAAAGATGAATTTTGTAGCTGCGGTTCCGGGTTCAGAGCGAGCGCGTTCGAAGAATTGTCCGCCGTTCAGCCCCGGAAGATTGAAATCGCAAATGATGAAGTCGTAGCTGCGATGGGCCAGGTGCACAAGCGCTTCCTCGGAACTGGACGCGCCTTCGACCGTCATGCCCCGCGCGCCCAGGCCTTCCTGCACGATCTCGCGAATGCTTTCCTCGTCATCAACCACGTAGACCGAGTGCCCGTGTAACGGCGACGAGGCCGCCAGCGGTCGCGTGGCAGCAGGCCTTCGAGGCGCTTCCGTATCGGTTGCATCCCCAAGGGATTCTTTCACCGCTGCTGGCAGAACGACTTGAAATCGCGCGCCCCCTCCTGACGCTGAATCGACTTCGATCATTCCCCCGTGCTCTTTTACGATCGCGATGGCGATCGTCAAGCCCAAGCCCGCGCCGCCACCCGGCCGTTTGGTCGTGAAAAACGGGTCGAAAATCTTCGATAGGCTTGCAGCTGGAATCCCGGGGCCGTCATCCGCGAACTCGAATACGACTTTGCTGTCAGTTTGACTTACCGAGACGCGAATCGTTCCGCTGTCCCGCGCGCCGGCTATGGCTTGTTCCGCGTTCGTAATCAGGGTAACGAATACCTGCTGCAGCAGCCGGGGATCAGCTTCGATCTCAGCTAATCCAGCCGCAGCCTTCAGCTCGATGCTCACGTTCTTCTGCCGTAACAGCGGGGCCTGCTGCTCCACTACCTTTCGGATAATTTCCTCAGGATGGATCTTTTGGCTCGCGAGTGCCGAAGGCCTGGAAAAAGCCAGCAGATGCTGGACAATCCCGGCGGCGCGCCGCGCCTGCTTCAAAACCATGTCCGCCTGCCGCCGCGTCACCTCGTCCGTCGCGCGATCGCGCATCAAATCGCTGACGCCTAGAATCGCCGTCAGCGGATTATTCAGTTCGTGCGCCACGCCGGACATCATCTCGCCCATCGCCGCCAGTTTTTCCTTCTGCAGTTTCTGTTTTTCGGCTTCCTTCGCATCGGTGACATCGCGGGCCGAAGCCACGACGCCACTAATGCGCCCGCCCGAACCGTAAACCGGCGATACGCTCGCGCGCAACAAGCGCCAGGATCCGTCGGCATGCCTGGTTCGAAATTCGATCTGCGCGTTTTTTAACTCTCCCGCGGCGAACCGGCGCAGCGACGTTTTCAGCCGGTCCACGTCATCGCGGTGCGTCAGCGTCGCCAGACTCTTGCCCACCACGTCTTCCGGCGATCGGCCCAGCAATTCGTGAATCCGCGAACTGATGAAGGTAAATTTTCCGTCCAGATCCAGCACCGCGATCATTTCCGGAAAGTTCGCGACCAGCTGGCGGACGAATTCCTGTTCTTGCCGCAAGCGTTCTTCCACTTCAATGCGTTCGGTAATGTCGACCAGCGTGCCCTGAATGCGAATCACCTGGCCAAAAGAATCGCGGATCGCAAATCCGGAAGCCAGACAATGAATTTCGCTACCGTCTTTACGGCGGAACAAGACGTCCACGTCCTGTACCGAACCCTGCTCCACAATCCGGCTTACCAAATGATCCCGTTGCGCCGCGTCGGCGTACCGCTCCCGGAAGCTGCCCGCTTTCAGATCTTCCTTGAATTCGTAACCCAGCATGCGCACCAGCGCCGGGTTGGCGTCGAGCAATTTGCCTTCGGGCGTGGTGAAAAAAATTCCTTCGCGCAGCGACTCAAAAAGTTCGGCGAAACGCATTTCTGGCTCATGTTGCGGAGTCACGTCGCGCGCCCAGCCGCTCACCGACTTTCCGCGGCCTTCTTCATCGACCAGCTGCAACCAGCAATCGTAATAGCGGAGCTGCTGCGGGTCTTTCTTGAAACGCACTGGGATTCGCCCTTGCCAGCGTCCGGTGGCAAATAGTTTCGGAAGCGCTTCGGTGGCTTGTTTCAGAGTGGGTTCGGAAAGAAAATCATCCAACCCGTGGCCGATCAGTTCCGGAAACTCTAGCCCCAGAATGGCCGCGAGCGGACGGTTCGCTACTCGGATCTCTCCGCGCAGCGAAATCGTAAATACCGCGTAGTCCAGGCTGTCGATCAAGTCGCGGTAGTTGAGCAGCGATTTAGAAATCAAATCGACCAGCTCCTGCGACGACGGCGCGACCGGCGTGCTTCCGCCGGACGAAATCGCGTCTCGGTCTTTGTCTTCCTTGTTCATGGAGGCCAGGCGGCAACCTTGGGGACCTGCTACGGAAGCGAGGTTTGCCAGCTTCAATTTTAGCGAGTCGATGAGCGTCGAAGAAAAATAAAGGTTCGGCCTATGCCAAGTTGCTCAATAGCCGGGCATGGTGGACAGCCTGCTAGGTGGCAAAACAAAAAAAAGGGCGTCCGTTTCTGGACGCCCTTTGGTTGAACTTCGTTACGAGTGTGCGGTCTAGCTTTCGGCCACCGCGTCGGTATCCTTGCGCAGGAAGTCCAGCGCCGCCGCTTCTTCCGGCGTAAGCTCCGGCTCCATCTGCTGCGGTTCCTCTTGCGGAATTTCCGTGAGGAGTTGGATATTGCGGTAGCGCTCGAGACCCGTTCCGGCGGGAATCAGCCGGCCCATGATCACGTTTTCCTTCAGGCCGCGCAGATAATCGATCTTCCCGGAAATTGCCGCTTCGGTAAGGACGCGGGTCGTCTCCTGGAAGCTCGCCGCGGAAATAAACGAATCCGTGGAGAGCGAGGCCTTGGTGATGCCGAGGAGCAACGGACGGCCCGTCGCCGGACGCCCGCCATCGTGAATGACCCGATCGTTTTCTTCGCGGAAGCGGAACTTGTCCACTTGCTCTTCCAGAAGGAAAGTCGTGTCGCCCACGTCTTCGACCTTCACCCAGCGCATCATCTGCCGCACGATGCACTCGATGTGCTTGTCGTTAATGTTCACGCCCTGGAGCCGGTAGACTTCCTGAATCGAGTTGACCAGGTAAGCCTGCGTGTACTTCTCGCCCAAGACGGCGAGAATGTCGTGCGGGTTGAGCGGTCCATCGATCAACGGCTCGCCCGCCGCCACGTGTTCGCCTTCCTGTACGTTAATGTGCACGCCGCGCGAGATCGAATATTCCTTGATGGTCTGCGCGATGCCCTTACCATCCTCGCTCTCGACGTAGATCTTGCGCTGGCCCTTGACGATTTCGCCGTACTTCACCACGCCGTCGATTTCGCTGATGACCGCGGGATCCTTCGGCTTGCGGGTTTCGAAGAGTTCCACGACACGCGGCAAACCGCCGGTGATGTCCTTGGTC
>PMHK01000259.1 GCA_003156635.1 Acidobacteriota bacterium
CAAGCTCGCCGTTCTTTCGCCCTCGGTCTGGTGGAACCAGCGCGCGATTCTGGAGTTTGTCGCCCATGCGCCGCTGCCAGCGGGCCGGCCGCGTATCTGGCTGGATGCCGGCACCAAAGAAGGCGGCAGCACGGTGCAGAATGTTACCGCGCTGCGCGATTCACTGGTGCGGCGCGGCTGGCAGGGTAATCACGACCTGCATTTCGAATTGATTCCTGACGCCCAGCACAATGAAGACGCCTGGTCCCGCCGGGTCGGCCCGTTTTTGCAATTTCTTTTTCCCGCTGGCGAATCCGCCACCTGAACTATCGCCTTTACCTTGCATCCACGCGGGATTCGTGACAAAACATCTGCTCGGAGGTTTCTTGCCCGAGCCGCGGCCGATCACCATCCTCTGCATCACCTCTTACGAAAAAGGCCAGGAATTCCTGCGCACCTGCAAGAAGCTCGGCTGCCGCGTGCTGCTGCTGACCGTCGAAAAACTGCGCGACGGCGATTGGCCGCGCGAATCCGTCGACGAATTTTTCTTCATGCCCGAAGAATTGCCGGTGCAGGCGATCATTAACACCGTCAGTTATCTGGCGCGCTGGCAGCCCATCGACCGCATCGTGGCGCTGGATGAATTCGATCTCGAAAATGCCGCTTACCTGCGCGAACACTTGCGCATTCCGGGGATGGGTCTCACCACGATTCGGTATTTCCGCGACAAACTCGCGATGCGCGGAAAGGCGCAGGGGTCCGGCGTGCCCGTGCCTGAATTCATCCACGTCCTGAATCATCAGGCGCTGAACGATTTTATGGCGCGCGTAAAGTCGCCCTGGCTGCTGAAACCGCGCTCGCAGGCGTCCGGCATCGGAATGAAAAAAATCAACGAGCCGCACGAATTGTGGCCCTACCTCGATCAACTCGGCGACGCGCAGTCGACTTACCTGCTCGAGCAATTTGTCACTGGGGACGTTTTTCACATTGACAGCATCGTTTCCGAACGCCAGGTGGTCTTCGCCGAAGCCCATGCCTACGGCACGCCGCCGCTCAACACTTCGCATGATGGAGGTGTTTTCACCACAGGCACGCTTCCGCGAGACTCTGCCGAAGCCAAAGCGCTCTACCGGCTCAATCGCGAAGTGATCGAATCGCTGGGACTGGTTCGTGGAGTTACACACACGGAATTTTTGCGCGCCCGCGAAGATGGGAAATTTTATTTCCTGGAGATCGCCGCGCGCGTCGGAGGGGCCTACATCACCGATGTGGTCGAAGCCGCGACCGGCATAAACCTGTGGCGTGAATGGGCTCGGCTCGAAGTTGGTTCAGGGAAGTCGCCGTATTCCTTGCCGGCCATTCGCGAAGATTACGCGGGCGTGGTGCTCTCGCTGGCTCGCCAGGAATGTCCGGACACCAGCGCGTATAACGACCCCGAGATCGTGTATCGCGTGACCAAGAAACACCACGCCGGTTTCGTTCTGCGTTCTCCGCGGAACGAACGCGTCGTGGAATTGCTCGATTCCTACGCTGCGCGCATCGCCCATGATTTTCTGGCAACGGCTCCGGTCCCGGAACGTCCCACGGCCTGACTCCGCCAAATACCTCGACGACGTGGCAAGCAAGTAACGCTTCTGTAATTTGCGCCCTTCGCCCCGAAGCTGATATCGTTTTTTCTGTGAATTTTTCTCCCGCCCCAGCGACGCCCGCACCCGCGCCCAAGCGCGGGTTGCGCCACAACTATCTTTCTTTCCTCGAAGACACCGCGCAGACCCTTGGCGTGATGGCTCCCACCGGCACGCTGGGAATTATTTTGCCGCTCTTGATCGCCAAAGGCGGCAACACCACCTGGATCACTTTCTCGATAACCCTGATCGCATTTTCGCTCATCATGTTTTGCGTTTACCGTTTTTCGCAGCACCATGCTTCGGCGGGAGCCATCGCTTCTTTCGCCGATGCCGGGCTCGGCCGCTGGCCGGGAGTCATCGCCGGATGGTGTTACGTCGGCGCGATGGGATTCGGTGTGGCCAGCGTAGCGCCTTCCTCCGCGTACTACGCCGATCTGGTCATCACCCAAATCACCGGAGTTCCCGGATCCATCGCGCGCGGCGCGCTGATTACGTCTGCGGTAATTGTCGTCGCGGCTCTGATCGCTTACCGCGATATCAAACTTTCCACCGTACTCATGCTCGCTATCGAGTTCGCTTCGCTCGCGGCGATCATTCTGATCGTCGCGTTTGCCATGTTCCATTACTCGGCGTGGATCGATCGGCCCCAGTTGCAACTCGAAGGCGCCCACCTTCCGGGCTTTCAATATGCGCTTGTTTTCGGGTTTATGACTCTCGCCGGATTTGAGAGCGTCACCGCGCTGGGCGCGGAGGCCTCTCATGCGAAACGCACGATTCCCAAGGTGATTCTCGGTTGCCTGATCCCCATCGGGATTTTGTATCTCGTCGTAATTTATTGTTTGGTGGCTCTGGCGCGAAAAAACGGGATGATTTTCGATCAGCTGAACGCTCCGTTCGACACCATTGCGCGTTCCATGAATTTGGGATCTTTGGGTTACCTCAGTTCCATCGGAGTTTCGCTCAGCTATTTTGCGTGTACCCTGGGCTCGATGAACGCCGGCGCTCGCGTGCTGTATTCGATGGCGCGGCGCAATCAGTTCGCCCCCGGCTTTGGCATCGCGCATCCCGTGAACGCCACCCCTTCGCAGGGCATTATTCTGTTGGCCGCGACCGGCATCGCGATTCCCGTAACTTTGCTGCTGATGCGCGTTTCGCTCTCGGATTGCATCAACTACGTCACGCAACTCACATCCTACGGTTTCATCTCTTCGTATTTTCTGGTTTGCCTCGCACTGCCGTTTTACTTGTACCGTCGAAAACTCTTACTCGGCGTCGACGTCATCATCAGTGTCGCCGCCCTGCTGATTCTCACCGTCGTCCTCGGGCTCAGCGTCTTCCCGGTTCCCGATGCGCCGTGGCGCTACTTGCCGTATCTGTTTTTTTTGTTGGTCCTCGCTGGAACGGGAATTTCGTGGCGATATATTCGTCGGCACGGTTCGACGCACGAACCCCTACCTGAACCAGACTCAACCGACGAAGTTTCAAATCTCCTCTAATGCCCAGAGAATCTCGATTCAAGGTATTGGGCGGTTCGGTTTCCGGCACGGTGAAAAATGAAGGCTAACGATCCTGGCGAGGAATTGAACGATGGTGGGCCTGGGTGGACTTGAACCACCGACCTCACCCTTATCAGGGGTGCGCTCTAGCCACCTGAGCTACAGGCCCAATCGACTGGCAGTAAATATCTTACGCGATTCGTTGCTTTCGTCAAATAGGAGCTCGACGTCCGTTTCGCGTCCGTTTGGGGTCAAGAATCAGCGAACACCAACGAAATCCAGACGCTTAACTGCCTCCATTTTAGCATCAGCGCTCGAATGGGCATAGCGGGAGGTCGTCGTAATGTTGCTGTGTCCTAGTAGCTTTTGAACCGTAATGATGTCGACTCCCGAACGCACGAGACGAGTTGCAAACGTATGACGAAGGTCGTGGAATCGTATATGTGGAATCTTCGCCAGCCGCACTGCCTTCATGAATCCCACTTTCGGGTCTCTAAACCGTTCGTTCTTTTTCCGGGGACTGGGAAAAACAAAGTCGCCTTTACGCACTTGCCAAAGGCTGGACAGCAACTCGAAGACAACGTCGTTCATCGGGATACGGCGGTGACTTTCGTCGGTCTTGCCATTCAAGACGGTGATTAGCCGGTTCGGAAGGTCAAGGTGTTCCCATTGAAGTCCGTGAATTTCGCCTTTGCGCATCCCGGTATTTAGAGCGATCAAGACGCTCGTTCGCAAGAGTGATGCGTGGACTCGGCTACACGCCGCAAGTAGTCGATCCTCCTCTTCTTTTGTCAAAATTCGTTCTGGGCGTTCAGGAACTCTTAGAAGCTTTACACTTGCGAAGGGGTTCGTGGTCATCATCATAGGGGCTGCGTTCAACGCGCACGACGAGCCCCCTGTGTCCGTTCGCCCCCGTCGGTGGCCAACTCTTTTAAGTATTGACTATCCTGCCAATACTGAAACAAGTTAAGGGTACTATATGGCGCAGGCTCGCAAAGCGATTTGTTCCTAGCGGCTTCGAATCGCAGAAGGTGTGATGTGGGAAACCTTCACCGGTTAGGCCCCCTTCGGATCCGGCGCCGGTCTAGGCGTTTAAAAAACTTATATTTTGCAAACGCCGCATTAGCCCATTTTGTACCCGCGTTATGAGTCACTTAGGGCCCCCGCTTTAGGTGGGTTTTTTAAACGCCCGTTGGCGGACGCGTACAGGGCCGTAGCCGCCGATACCCCTAGCGCCGCCCCTACCGCCCGCCACGACGCCCCTTGCGCTCGCAGGCGTGTAACTTCGCCGGCGTCAACAACGCTACGCGGCCTGCCTAGCCGCTTGCCCTTAGCACGGGCGTTTCTGATTCCTGCCCGTACCCGCTCCGCAATCAAGGAACGTTCGAGCTCAGCGACTGCGCCCAAGACTGTAAAGATCATTTTGCCGGTCGGAGTGGATGTGTCCACTTGCTCTGACAGCGACACGAATTCAATACCTTGAGAGCGGAAGTTTTCGAGTGCGCGTAACAGGGCGCTCTCATATACGTGATATATAGAACGTATTTAAGCGCGAGGTCTGGATCGAGCG
>PMHK01000248.1 GCA_003156635.1 Acidobacteriota bacterium
GGCATGAACTTGTCCGGGAAGCCCGGCATCGTGCAACCGATGCAGATTCCCCCTACGTTAGGGCAGCCGCCAATTCCAGCCATCCAGCCTCGTTTGGGCACATTGCAATTGACGACAGGTCCCCAGCAACCCAGTTTGACGATGCACTTGGGGGAACCGTATTCCTTGGCAAAATCTCCTTGCTCGTAATAGCCGGCCCGATCGCAACCCTCGTGGACTGTCTTCCCGAAAAGCCACTTCGGGCGCAATTGGTCATCCAATGGAATCATCGGAGCCAATCCAGCGACTTGATAGAGGAGGTAAAGGAGGGTTTCCATAAAATTATCCGGTTGAACCGGACATCCGGGAACGTTGACCACGGGCAGGCCCGCGACTGACTTCCAGCCCCAGCCAAGATAGTCCGCCAGACCCATGGCACCCGTTGGATTGCCGGCCATGGCGTGAATTCCACCAAACGTGGCGCAGGTGCCGCATGCGACTACGGCTAGCGCCTTGGGAGCTAGGCGATCGATCCAGTCATTCGTGGGAATAGGTTGTCCCGTTTTGGAGTCGGTTCCGAGAGCAGCCCAATATCCCTCTTTCTTAATCTTTTCGTTGGGGATCGATCCTTCGACGACCAACACGAAGGGATTCAGCTTGCCCTCCGCAGCCAGATACCAATACTTCAGGAATTCGTCGCCGTTCTCGTAGGCGAGAACGGGATTGTGCAAATGCACCTTGGGCAGCCCGGGTATCGCGCCCAGGATTACGTCCTCGATACTGGGCTGGGTGGCGGCGGTGATGGAAACCGAATCGCCGTCACATCCGAGGCCCGAGGTCATCCAGACGATGTGCACGTCAGAAACTGGCGAATCTCTCTGGGTTTTGCGTCCGTAAGGAACCGCGTCTGCCATGGCTCGATTCTCCTTTGCGCCTGCGGGCTGCAGGGGATGCTGAGGCCGAACTTCTCACGATCGAGGACAGGAATATATTGATGGACCGGGCACGCGGTGAATTGCGCGCGGAAGGTCGGCGGGCGGAAGCCAAGCTCCGCGGAAAGGAATACAACTTTGGGACAGTGTGGCTCAAGCGGGACGATGCTGTATTCTGCATCAGGGGTATCCCTGTGCGACGCATAGGGGATTTCCCGATGCGGGAAACTGCAGAAAAATAAACATTTAGGTCAGGCTGAATTCGCTCTAGCGGCAGATGGGGGAAAGGTACAAGAAAAGCCAATAACTTCCATCCAAGATTGTTCGCGGCGCGCTATTCGTTAAGGGAAGATTCAATCGCGTGCTGGACAAGTTCGCGGGCATTCCGAAGAGATAGCTTTTCCTTAATATGCGCCTGATAGGACTCAACCGTCTTGGTGCTGACGTGAAGTTCGTCGGCGATTTGCCGGGTGGCGTGGCCCGCGCCAATCAGCCGGTAGACTTCCAATTCCCGATCGCTCAGTTTGGCCAGCGGATCACGCGGAGAGATGGAGCCATGCACAAATTGCTGCAACATGCGTTTGGTTAAGCGATCACTCAGATAGACTTCACCCTGAAGAATATGGCGAATGGCGACGAGGACTTTTTCGGTCGCTTCCTGCTTCATGATGTAGCCGTTGGCACCGGCGCGCAACGCGCGCTCCGCGTAGGTAGATTCGTCGTGCATCGAAAGCACCAGCACGGGCAAATTCGGATACATGGTGCGAAGTGTTTTCAAAAGCTCGAGACCATCTGGACCGTCGAGCGAAATGTCTAGCACGATAAAGTCCGGATTTGAATCGCGAATCGCTTGCGGCGCGGAGGCCGCTCCTTCCGCTTCCCCGCAGACCATCAAATCCGGTTCGCGGTCGATAAAGAGCGCGAGGCCCTGTCGAACGATCGGATGATCGTCGATCAGAAAGACCCGGCACTTCGATCCCGGTGAGTTTGCTCGAGTTTTATTCATTGTCGGCCCTCCTTCCTTGCGCGACGCTCCGCAGCGGAAAAAGACAGACTACGGAGGTTCCACCCGTGAAGTTCCGGCGAATATCGAGCGAACCTCCGACCATGTTGGCGCGGTAGTTCATAATGTTCAAGCCCATGCCGGCGTGGTTCGAAGAAGTTTCGGAAATACCTTCACCGTCGTCCTGAACCGAGAGCGTGCCTTCGCCGTTCTTGGCAAACAAACCGATCACGACGTGGCTGGGATTTCCATGCTTGATGGCGTTGTTCACGGCCTCGCGCGCGATGTGGTAAAGGTGCGTGGCGGCGTTTACGTCGTAAAGCAGCACCGGTTCGCCACATTCGAAACGGCAGGTGATCTGGAACAGATCCTGCATTTCTTCGGCGTAACGCGTCAGGGCGGACATGAGGCCGTGCGCATCCGAAACGACGGGCAGCAGACCGCGGGAGAGTTCGCGCGTTTTGTTTATCGCTTCATTCACTAGCTTTACGATTTTCTCGGCGTCGCACGATTCGGGAAGCGATTTTTCGTGCAGCTTGCTTTCCAGGACTTTGCTCATGAAAGCAATGCCGGTGAGGTGCTGGCCCAGTCCGTCGTGCAAGTCTTCACCGATGCGGCGCTGCTCGCGCGCGCTGACTTCCAGAATTGCTTTTTCGAGGCGCTGGCGCTCAGTCACGTCGATTCCGGTGACGATGACGTGTGAGGTTGCGCCGTTCTTTCCGGCGAGGATGGTGCTCGACCAGTTAATCAACCGTGAGCTGCCGTCGCGCGTCAGCCAATTGGATTGATAGTCCTGGGAAAGTTGCTCGGAATTCGGTTCCGCCAGTATGGCTTTGAAGCTATCGACTTCTTCGGAGGCCAGAAATAAATCCCAGACGCATTTTCCGCTGACTTCCGCGAACGAGTAGCCCGTGGTTTGCTCGCAGGTGCGGTTGAAGCGGACAATCCGGCCACAGGGATCAAGAACGACGATCAAGGCGCCAACGATGTCGAGGATCGCAGACAGAACATTTCGTTCTTCCTGCAGCGCTTCTTCGGCCTGTTTCAACTCAGTGATATTGACGCCGACTCCGTGGATGAACCAAGGGCGGCCATCGGCTTTGCGAATCATTTCCGCTTCGCAGTGGAACCACAGGACGCGTCCGTCGCGGGCCAGCACGCGATAGGCCGATTTCAGCGGCTTGCCGGAAAGGAACATCTCCGCGGCTTCGGTGCTCCAGCGCTGTTTGTCATCGGGATAAATCTGTTCGTACCAGCGCACCGGATCTTCGAGCCATTCGTGTTGCGAAAAACCCAGTGCGGCTTCAATCTGCGGGCTCAC
>PMHK01000108.1 GCA_003156635.1 Acidobacteriota bacterium
GTCATCCTGAGCGACGCGAAGGATCGCAACCAGTATTCAGTGCTTTCAGCCGCGTCCTGTCTCGGAACTCGCCGCGTTGGTCGTGACGGTCCGTGCATGGAAGCACGGTTTGGGACTCTTCGTCGGCATAGACGCTCCTAAGAATGACGGTCGCCGGCGGGACTGGGGTGGACGGGCGTCGTTGCTGGCCGGAAACCGAGTCCACATTTACAGGATTCCCTGTATTTGCAATATGTTACAGATAGGCTAGATTGCGCCAGTGGCTGGCGGCCTTGTCTCCTGAAGGCAACTTTGGGGGAGTGACTGCGCACGGCGGCCCTTACCGGGACTTCGCAGTTTGACTGGTTTGGAAGCGGCTCTTGGCGGCCAGCGGTTTTTGTGCTATAGTCGTAGTGGACTTAGGAGTCCTGGGTCCTGGTACCAATAATCATAGAATCTGATGGGGGCGGCGCGATCTGGCGAACCTTTCGCCTAGTTTGTGCGTCGAATGTACATTATGGCTAAAGAACAACTGAAAGGTAATGGGCGGTTGGTTCCAACCCGTCTTACTGGCGTCGAGTACAAGGTCAAGTACGGCATCGAACTCAGCGAAGAAGCCCGCGAACATGGCGGTGGCTGGGGAGCTGCCCGTGGTGGCCGTTGGACTCGTTGCTCGGTTCGCGCAGCGCATCACCATCCGATCCCAGATGGCAGCTACTTTCTGCACGCTGACGATGGCCGGGTCCACCAGTTGAAGGCGGTCAACGGCGAGTGGAGCTATCTCGCTGTAATCTAACCAGTTCGCCGCCAAGGCGAGCTCATACCGCAGTACGCATTTGTAGTAGAGCAGGGCAAAAGGGCGCCACCTCCGGCGCCCTTTTTGTTTTGCGATTTCCTTATTGGTGTATCCTCGAGGTCTCGGCGCGGAATTTTGGCGTCATCATGATTACCTCGCCTCCGGCTCGCCGCACCAAACTCATTGCCTGCACGACATCTCCGTAGTTGAGGTCCGAATCGCCTTCGACATAGACCGAATGGTCGGCACGTCGGGCTAGCTCTGCTTCCAGCGCGGGCAGCAGTTCCTGCGCCGTGATCGGCCTGGAATTGAGGTAGAGCTTTCCGGATTGGCCGACGTACACGAGAAGCCCTTTTTTGCCGTTAATCGCGGTGAGTTCGACTCCCGGTCGAACCAGGCGCGCCGGCAGCCCCAAACCGTAAAACCAGGTCGCAAGATAAAACGGCGCATTCACCAAAAAAAAGACCATGTAGGTGACTGCGTAGACGTACCCCAGTAGTGGCGCAGTCGAACGCGGATCCAACAAAAGGTAATGGCGGCGTGGAATCCGCAAGCGGTTGGCTCGCGGCGGCGAAANNGTAGAGAGGCTCCTATCGTTGCGAGGAATATCCCAAAGCCAAACAGACAGTCGGCGGCGTCGACATAGTCGTGGTAGGCGCGCCAGTAGGCAAGTTCAATTTGCAGCCGCGGCTGAGTGACATCGAGCGGCGCGGTATCGGATATGACTTCTACGTCGAGTTCATAGCGGCCAGGACCATCCGTAAGGACCCCCAAGTTGCATCCGGAGGTTGAAAATATTTTTCCAGATGGTTTCGGAATCGGTTTCCCGTTTCGGCTGGCACTCCATATGGTCCTTAATGCCTCGCAGGACGTATTTCCGTTTACGCCAAGAAGAACGTCAATGGAATGAGCCTCGTCGTCATTGATTAAGATCCCGCCGGTTCGAATGTGCCCTCGAGAGAGCGACACAGGAATGTCGAGTGCGGCATCAGTATGGATCGCAAGCCAATATCGGGAGTAAGCCGCCAGGCCAAGCCCGCCGACCACGAGTGCGATGCCGAGCCATCCACCCAAACGCGAACGCACGCGTGCCCCTCGACGCGAAGTGAACCGCTGCGGATGATCTTACTGCAATGTTGGACACCGTTTCGGTTCGATAGGCGAGGTGTTGCCGATGAGGTTATAACTTTGGCCGTCATCCAGAGGAGCGGTTTGCGCGACGAAGGGTCTCTCTTCGATGTGAACTTCGTGCTAGGGCCACAATCGACGAGAGATCCTCGTCGGCGCGGCAAAATGCGCCGCACCTCTGTCGGGATGACAACGTAAGTCGCCCGGCGACGATGCGGAATCTAAACCCGCACCTTCGCTGAGCAGCGCGAAGCGTGCGGCACCCGGAAAGGCGGGGCGCGTGTTGCGAGAGGCACGCCAATTTGCGGCGTGGCTTTATTTCCTTAGCGCTGCTAGGCGGATTCGGCGAAGGGTTCGATGAATTCGGCCAGGCGCGGGTCGTAGAGCAGGTAGGCGCCGGGAGTGGTGCAGGCGAGCTTGACCAGGCGCCTTTTGGCTTGCTCCAGGCCGTCGACGGTTTCGACCCAGGTGGCGTCTTGGTCCGACGTTTTGCGGAAGATGTCGTAAGTGGCCTCGGGTTTCATGAGGCACGCTCCAGGATGGCGCTGCTGGGGGTGGCGCCGGTAAGCAGGTTTCATGTTGCGCTCCGGCTCCGCGCGGGGTCAAGAGTTAAAAATTCAGGTGAGACTGCGGGCGGTAGCCGCTCCCCGTCACGTCACGGCGGCGCAGGGCGGTCGGAATTTCGACGCAACTATTCAGCCAAATAGCAGGACGACACTGGCCACGCAACGCCACTTCAGTTCGAACTGCAAATTCCGCGGGATGTGACTACTTCCCGCGATTATTCCTTCCGGTACAGCAACTTGGACCTCCACTTACCCCGTTTCTGGTATGGCACGATTTCGCGCAACTGATACGCTCCGTGCGGAAATTGCGCCGGCTTCCGGCTGCGCGCCAATGCACATCAACGCACATTGATGCACCTCAATGCGCGCCAATGCATATCGATACAATTTAAGGAGAAATTCATATGGCATCCCCAGTCAGGGCCGTCGCGCAGGAAACGCCGTGGCGCGCCGAAGGGCCCATTAAAAATGAGGCGTATTCGTCGGGAGTATCGTGGCCCGCGGTTTTTGCGGGTGCGTTTGCGGCGGCCGCGCTGTCGCTGATCTTGCTCGCGCTCGGCACCGGACTTGGTTTCTCGGCGGTGTCACCATGGGCGAATAGCGGCGCGTCGGCGCCGGCGATGGGAGGCGCGGCGATTGTCTGGTTGATCCTGATGCAAATCATCGCGTGGAGCATGGGCGGATATCTGGCGGGGCGGCTGCGCACCAAGTGGACCGCGATTCACACCGATGAAGTTTATTTTCGCGATACGGCGCATGGCTTTCTAGTGTGGGGCGTGGGCACGGTGCTGACCGCGGCGTTTCTGGCTTCGGCCGCGGCCGCCATGATTGGCGGAGTCGCCCGCGGTGGCGCGAGCGCGGCGGGAACGACCGCGGGAGTTTCCGCCGCGGAAGGTGCGGCGCGGACGACGGACCCCAGCACTTACTTTATCGATGCGCTGTTGCGCACGCCGCCGCCGTCGACGACGGTGGAGCCGAACCAGGTGCTTTCGCCGACTGCCACGGTGCCACCCAGCGGGTCGGCGCAGTATGCTGCGGCGAACAGCACGGCGACGCGCGGCGAAGTGGCGACGATTTTTGCCAACGATCTGCGCCAGGGAAATTTGCCGCCAGAAGATAAGACGTATCTGGCGCAAGTGGTGGCGGCGCGGACTGGCGTTAGCGAATCCGATGCGGAGCAGCGCGTGACGAACACGTTCACGCAAATGCAGCAGGCGGCCGACGCCGCGCGGAGAGCCGTGGCGCACACTTCGTTGTGGATTTTTCTGGCGCTGCTGATCGGCGCGTTCTGCGCGAGTGTGGCGGCTACGTTTGGCGGGGCGCAGCGCGACCAGGTGGCAGTGCGGTAGCTGGGGGAAATCGCCGACGCACGGTGTGCGGCGNNGCGGCCGAAGCATCCAAGGAGACTGACGATGCGTTACATTTTGCTGTGGTTTTTGGGCATACCCATACCGATCATTTTGTTGATCGCGCTGTTCAGCCGTTAGTAGAAATTAACCGCGTGAGGCGGCGCGCTTGGCGCTTGGCGCTTGGCGGCGCGGCCCGCGTTTAGGCGAAAAGCTAGCCGGAAATCCAAGTGCGGACTTCGTTGACGTAGCGTTGGGAATTGTAGTCGCCGGAATTTTGGGCGGCGACGCTGGCTTCGGCTAGCATTTGGCGGGCGCGTTCGGGATTTTCACGCTGGCGCGCGATGAGCGCGAGGCGCCCGGCACATTCGACCACGCCGGGCAGCACGTTGACCTGCGCGTAGAGATTTTTCGCTTCCTCCCACAGTTGATCGGCATCATCAACATTTCCGGCATCGTGTTGGAGCAGGGCCAGCGGGCGGAGCGCGTTCGCGAGTTCGAGTGGCGGAGTTTCGGGATGCGCGCGGTAAATCTGGAGCGCTTCGCGGAAGAGCGGTTCGGCTTCGGTGGGGCGTTTCGAGTCCTGGTGAATATCGCCGAGGTGGCGGAGGGCGTGGGCGAGTTTGAGCGCGTCGCCGCGATCGCGGTAGATGGTGGCGGCTTTCTTGTAGGCGCGGAGGGCGACTTCCCGGTCGCCCAGGTCGCGTTCGCTGCGGGCCCAGAGAGTGATGGCGCGCGCGGTGGCGGCGGCGGAAATCGGAGAACGATATTCGTCGTGGAATAGTTTGACAGGTTTTCCCTGCGCCCAGGCNNGAGCGCGTCATGACGGGCGTCGGCGAGGCGCTTTTCGCGGCGGGCTTGTTCGGCGGAGGCGAGGAGTTTTTCGAGGGCTTCGGTCATCGGCGGCAGGATAGCACGGGTTTGGATGGCGAGTGTGCGATCGCCGCTGCGAAAGGACGGCGAAGCGCGTCGGAGGGATGCATCGGTGCGCGATTGCCGGATGCGGCGCGAAAATATGCATACTTGGTATTCTGAGTCTGAGATTGATGATGATTTTGGATACGGACCGGCTGAGTTTGCGGCGGTGGCGCGATGCGGATCGCGCGGCGTTTGCGCGGATGAACGCGGATGCGCGGGTGATGGAATTTATGCCGGCGCTGCTGACGCGCGAGCAAAGCGACGAGAACGTGGATCGAATCGAGAAACATTTCGAGCGGCATCATTTTGGTTTGTGCGCGGCGGAATTGCGGGCGGACGGATCGTTTATTGGATTTATCGGGATTTGGGTACCGGAGTTTCAGGCGGCGTTCACGCCTTGCGTGGAGATTGGGTGGCGGCTGGCGGCGGAATATTGGGGGCGCGGGCTCGCGACGGAAGGCGCGCGGGCGATTACGGCTTACGCGTTTGAGATTTTGAAGTTGCTGGAATTGGTTTCGTTTACGGTGCCGGGGAATGTGCGGTCGCGGCGGGTGATGGAGAAATTAGGGATGACGCGGGATCCGGGGGAGGATTTTGATCATCCGCGCGTGCCGGAGGGGCATGCGATGCGGCGGCATGTTTTGTATCGGTTGCGGAATACCATTTTTTAGGGACGCGGCACGGGTCGGTTTTCGGTGGTGCTTCGCGCTGGCTGCACCAGGACCTTCGACACAAATTTCTACTCGAACTTCTAGAGTTTTTTCTCCCAGTCGGTGGTTTTGAACCAGTAGTTGCGGCGACTCTCCAGCCATTTGTTTACGGTTCTCGCTTCGATCCAGGCGTTGAGGTAATCGATGAAGTCGGTGTCGCCGCGGCGGACGGCGAAGGCGGCGGGAAAAGTGGCGAGCGCGGTGGCGGCAGGCAGGATCACGTTGTCGGGATACAGTTTGGCGATGAGTTCCGGGCGCGGGCTGTCTGCGACGGCGCCGTAGAGTTTGCCGTCGAGCAGGTCGGTAAAAATATCGGCGCTTTCGGAATAGGTGCGGAGCTGCGCGTTGGGAAAAGCGTTGGAGGCGATGTCGACGGCGGTGCTGGTGTCGAGGACTCCGATGGTCACGTTGGGCTGGTTGAAATCGGCGAGGGATTTCAGCTGGCCGGCGAGCTGCTTGTTGGCGACGAAAGTGAGATCGACGAAATTGTAAGGCTGGCTGAAATTTACCTGCATGGCGCGGTTGGTGGTAATGGACATGCCGGAAATGATCAGATCGAAGCGGTCGGCCTGCAGATCCGGAATCAAGTAGTGGAATTCGTCGGGGGAAAATTCCACAGCGACGCCGAGGTCGCGCGCCATTTTTTTCGCCACATCGATTTCGAAACCGATCAGGTTGCCGTCTTTATCATGCATGGCCCAGGGGACGATCAGCGCGACGCCGACGCGCAGCGTGCCGCGTTTTTTGATTTCGGCGAGAGTGTCGGTGGTGGTGCGCGCGGCGATCGGATCCTGCGCGGAGAGTCGTTCGGGCTGCACGTCCTGTTGCGGCGCGGCGGCGTCCGGCGATTGCGGGCAGATCACTCCGGGTTGCGCGCATTTCTCGGCATTGGTGCCGGCCTTTTCCACAGCGCCCGGCGTGTCGGCGTTGTCCGGCCTAGTCGCCGCGGGATCGTTAGCTGCGGGCTTGGAGGAATTTTGACCGAAAGCCGGCAGCGCGAGGACGCAGAGCAGCAGCGCCACGGCGACGACCACGATTTGCGCGCGGAGAAAATGTTTGAGTTCGGTCATGGTCCAGTTCCCTTTCGCCGCGGCGCTCATCGGTATTTATTCCGCCGGTTGTTGTAGCCATCGTCGTAACCCTGGGCGAAATCGCTTTCGAAATCGCGGGCGATGCGGCCGCTGTAGCGCATGTAGTCCGGAGGATAATTGTCGTCCCAATCTCGCTGGCCCTGACGATAGCCGTCCTGGTAGGCGTCGCGGCGGTGTTCGGCGCGGTCGTCGTTGTTGTGGTCGTCTTTCGAAGACGCGACCGCGGCACCGACGATGATCGCGCCGAGAATTCCGGCGGCGACTGCGGCGCCGGTGTTACTGCCGCCTCCACCATTATTGCCGCGGCGGCCGTAGACAAATTCGGCGCGACAACCGCGATCGACCCAGATGCCGCGATAGTCGAAGCCCCAGCTGTAACCCTGGCTGCAGCGCGAATTGGAAATCTGGCGGACGAGCTGCACGCGATTTTGGGTGTCGGCGCGGCAGTAATGGTAGCGGCCGTCGTTGCTGGCGCAGGTCAGGCTACCTTCCTGGGCGTTCAGCGGAAGGCTGAGCAGCGTGAGAGCGGCGATTACGACTACGGTTATTGCGCGTTGCGGGAGGCGCATTGGTTCTCCGGCTTTGGTTCTGGGCGACGCGCGACGATCGGGCGTAGGCGTCGGTCGGCGGGAGTATACAACAATTTTTTGTGGGGAGAATGGTTGAGGAAGTGGCGGAACTTTCGGGTCGGCATTTTCCTTTGAAGTCATCCTGAGCGGAGCGAAGGATCTCATCCAGTATCGTCGTGTTCGGACGTGCGCGGGTTGAGAGCCCGTGCGGCGCCTTGGCGGATCGGTGAGGGCTGACGATTCGATTTTTGTTCGGCGATTTCGCGGGTGGCGAAATGCGCTGCTTTTCGTTATGGTGATCTGGAGATTCTATGAGCGAGAGCGCAAAACCTGCGGCTGCGCCGGACCCGAACGCGCTGCCGTCGTTCGAGCAGAACCAGGCGCTGACATTGCTCTATGACGTCAGCCGCGAGCTGACTGCGATTCTGGATCGCGAGGAGCTTTTCACGCACATCGCACAGCGGGTGAAGACGCTGGTCGACTATTCGCTGTTCGCGGTGATGTTGTGGAACGAAGGCACCGCGCAACTGGAAAATGTTTTTGCGGTGCATTATGGCGAGCCGCTGCCGGTGCGCTTTTGCGTGCCGCTGTTCAAGGGCATCACCGGAAGTGCCGCGGGGGCGCGCGCGCCGGTGCGGGTGGATGACGTGCGCGAAGACTCGCGGTACATCGAAATGCCGAATTCGGAAAACGTGCGGTCGGAGATGGTGATTCCACTGTTGCTGCAGGACCGGCTGGTGGGCGTGCTGGATCTGGAAAGCATCAAGGTGGGCGCTTTCACCGCGGAGAATGAGCGGCTGCTGGGAATTCTGTCGTCGTACATTGCGATTGCGCTCGAAAATTCGCGGCTGTATGTGGAATCGCGGGAACGCGCGGCGCGTTTGCAATCGGATCTGGATACGGCGCGCGAAGTGCAGCTGCAATTGCTGCCGCAGGGCGTGTTGGAAATTCCGGGTCTGGATGTTTCGGCGTCGTATTTGCCGGCGCGGGATCTGGGTGGCGATTTTTACGACGTAATTCCCTACGGCGAGCGGCGCGCGGCGGTGGTGGTGGGCGACGTATCGGGCAAAGGAACCGCGGCGGCGCTGTATGGATCGCTCGCGATCGGCACGCTGCGCGAAAATACGCGACGGACGGATCGCAGTCCGGAAGAAATGCTGGGCGTGCTGAACCGGCGATTGTGTGGAACCGGAATCAGTCCGGGATTTGTGGCCATGCTTTTCGCGGTGTTCAACGAAGAAAAGGGGCATTTGGTGATCGGCAATGGCGGGATTCCGCATCCGATATTGGCGCGGGATGGCGAAGTGAAAGAAATTCCGATTGATGGGACGCCGCTGGGACTTTTTAAGGAGATTTCTTACGGCGAGCACACCATCGATATGCGGCCGGGAGATATTGTGGTGCTGGCGTCGGACGGGATTACGGAATCGATGAGTGCGACGGGCGAGCTTTTTGGATTTGAGCGGCTGGCTGGTATTTTGTGCGAGTTTACGCGGAAGAAGGCTTCGGGCGATGCGCCGGTGGCGGCGACGGCGGCGGAAATTTCTGCGGCGATTTTGGCGGCGACGGATGCGTTCAGCGGGAACCCGTCGGAGCCGCACGATGATCGGACTTTGATTGTTTTGCGGTTGGCGGGGAAGAAAGCGTAAGGCGGCGCGGAGCAGTCGAAGAGAGAGATCCCTCGTCGCGAAAGGCGCTCTGTCGGGATGACAACTTGAACCTTGGCGATGGCAACCGCAACGGCAACGGCAACAATAACGGCAACCGCAACAACGAACTGCAACAACAACAGCAGCGGCAACAGCAACGGCTGCCCAGCTAAAGCTGGCTGCTACAGGCGCCAATACTTCTCGACGAATCTTACGGCTGGATGGGGTTTGATTCTTTTGCTTTTTGTTCTTTCGCGCTGAGGTAGAGCGCGTTCGGGAAGCGCACTTGGACGAAGAGCGCGAAGAGCAGGAGGACCACGAAGGCGATTACGCTGCCTTCGGGGCCGGCACCGCCGCCGGTTAGCCAGGTGGGACCCACCGAAGAGGAATGCAGGAGGCGGCCCACGCCTAGCAAGCCGCTATCGGCGGTGCCGTAGAAATAAGTTTGAGCCCAGTCCCAGGTCAGGTGGAATCCCACGGCGAGCCAGATGCTGCCGGTACGGCGGATGGTCAGGCAGAAAATCATTCCTACGACTACCACCTGCAAAATTCCGAATGGGTTTTCGTTGGGGTTGCCGAGATGCGCGGCGCCGAAGAGCAGCGAAAGAATCAACGCGGAAACCCAGAAGCTCATGCCACGGGTGTAGATGAAGAGCAGGTAGCCGCGGAAAATAAATTCTTCGCTGATGGCCACGAAATAAAAAGCCAGCCCCCAGCCGATCGCGTATTTAAAAATATCCGCTCCGGATAACGCCACCGAATCGATTTCGAAATGGCCGGTCAAGCGGATGATCATCAGGACCAGCGAAAGCATCGCGAAGCCCCAGACGCAACCTTCCCAGAAGCGCGCGCCGAACGCTGCGCGCGGCGGCATGCCGTAGGCGGCCAGCGGACGCTTTTCCATGCGCGCGACGTTCCAGGTGCCCAGCGCGACGAAAAACGCCAGGATGCCTTTGAGCGGCAATTCTCCGCGGAGATCGAGGATGGATTTGTCCGGGGCGAGGCGATGATGCAGCAGCAGAATAAATATGGAAGGAACGACGAAGGAGATCAGCACCCAGATCAGGATGTCGACGCGTTTGACGGCGGGAGCTGGTTTGGGCGCGGCGCCGGTGGGACCCGGCGATAAATCGATCGGTTTCTCGGGTTCGGGCAGGTCCGGCAAATGCTCCTCCGTGATGCGTGGATGACTCGCAGGTGCGGCAGCTATTGAAACAGAAAACGCGGCCTCGCGGAAAAATATAACGGAACAGCCGAGACAAAAGGCGGAGATTTTCTGTTACTACGCTTCGGCGCCGCGCAGCTCGTCCAAATCGACCGGCTCGAATTGCGGGTTCTGCACGCCAACGATGACCAGCGCGTCTTTGTAGCTGCGCACCACGTGTAGGTTCGGGCGGGTGGCTTCGCCGTGCGATTCGAACATGCGGGCCATGCCGAAAATATCGGCCGCCGGGGCGACAATCACGCGCAGCAGATCGAGGTCCGGAATAATCGGGGTCATGGCGGCGAGCTCGCGCACCGTTTGCGGGCTGGCTTCGAAGGAAGTGATGCCGGACATGTCGACGACACCGGAGCGCGGGCGTTTGAGGCGCGCGCATTTCATGGCCAGGCGGTAAAAGTCGAGAAGCTCTTCGGAGGTGACGCGTCCCGCGAGGCTGCCTTGGAGCAGGCCACTGGTCGCATCGTAGTCAAAGCGGTAGGACATTTGGTGCGCCTCGGGCCCCGGTGTTGGCGCGATAGTCCCATCATTATTTGCGGATTGCAACGGGAGTTGCGCTGGGACGCGCGGGAAAATGCTGCGCGACTTTCATTTGGTTGTCATCATGGTGACAAGAATTGAGCCAGGCGAAAGGCCTTCCAAAACCGGTTGAGGCTCTTGAAGTGGTGGTCTCTAGACCACCACCGGCTGGAGCAGCAGGCGCCGCGCGGCCTGCTGCTGGCCTTGGGGTTTATCGTTTTGGCTTAGGCGCGGCGGGTGGCTTCGAAGAGGAACCAAACGCGGCGCTCGGCTTCGTCGATCCAGGTTTCGAGCAGGCTGGTGGAGGCGACGTCGTTGTGTTCGGAGGTGAGCACGTGGGCTTCGCGCATGCGGCCGACCAGGTCGGAATTGTCGCCCTTCAGTTCGGCGAGCATGTCTTCGGGCGTGACGTATTCGGCGTCGTTATCGAGGATACGGGTGTGGCTTTTAATTTCGCCCACGGAGTGCAGGGTGTTGCCGCCGATTTTGCGCACGCGTTCGGCGATGTCGTCGGTGACTTCGAAGATCTGGTCCGCTTGCTCATCGAGCAGCAAATGGTAGTCGCGGAAATGTGGGCCACTCATGTGCCAATGGAAATTCTTGGTTTTGAAATACAGCGCGTAAAAATCGGCGAGCAGCGCGTTGAGCGAGCCGGTGATTTCGCGGGTCGCTTCCTGCGAGAGCCCGCTGGGAGTGCGAACGGCGGCGGATTGCCGGGACTTTACTTCGTTGACTTGCAGCGTTTTTGCCATGGTGTCCTCGCTCAGCTTGAATTTTAGGTGGGGCCTACGCCTTCATGGGGGTTGGATTCACGGGCGGGGGTTTTCGATGCTAATAAATTTTGAGTTCCCTGCCCTCCACGGGAGCCGCGCCCGCCAGTGCGACGCGCTGGGAAACGCGCGCCCACCAGAATGCGTCTGAGCTATGCACGATATGGCGAATCGGCAATAATCGTCTTCGCACTTTTTTGCTCCGAGAGGTGTCGATGTTGCATTGCCTGAAGTGCGGGAGCCTGCTGCCGGAAGATTCGACGCTGTGCCCTAAATGCGGATATCCGGTGACGCGGGACGAGAGCCGGACTGCGGCTGAACAATTGGACGAGCAGAAAAATAAATATTCGGCGACGCCGGTGGGGTACGGGCATCACGTGAAGATGTGGTTTCCGGTGGTGCTGGCGATTTTGGCGTCGGCGGCGTTGTATGTGGGGCTGCGGATGAAGAGCGATCCCGGCGGGATCGAAATCGTGAAGCGGCATTTTGTTTTTTACGATGATTATTCGCATGGGACCTGGACGCGGCAGGCGTGCCAGGTGGCGGGGCACGATACTTGTTTCGATGTGACGTATACGGTGCCGGTGCAGGGTTGCGGGCCGGTGGTTTTTTCTTGGCAGGTTTATCCGGGCGAGGACGATTTGATGTATGAGGGGGCCCAGCCACGGGTGGACGAGACGCGGTATGCGTTTTATGCGTTTTTGATTAAGGATACGGGGACGTTGGTGCCGGCGCAGGCTTTGGGGAAGCCGGTGCCGGCGGCTTGTGCGTATCGATTTTAGAATTTTGATGCGTGCGTGTTTGGGTGCAGGGCTGGGCGGGGCTGTGATCGAAGAGAGGTCCCTCGTCGAGCCCAACTGCGGCTCTCTGTCGGGATGACAACGGAGACCGAAGCGGCGACGCGTGGTGAGAACTGGGCGGCGCACGCACCGTCAGCCGCTGCGGTCGTGGCGCCGCTTTTACTTTGGTTTGGTGGCGCGGACTTCGAGGTATTCGGCTTGGACGTGGGAGTGGCCTGCGGGGCCATCGTGGTGATCGATCCAGAGCTTTTCCATTTCGCTGGTCATGGCGGCTTTGCCGGCGTCGTCGAGGCGGGAATAGGCAACCTTGGTGGGGCCGAAATATTCGCGGAAGAATTCGACGACCTGCGCGGGCGGAAACGGATATTTGAAATGGACCAGGCGGCGGAAGGTTTCGACGCTGCAGCCGACCGCGGCGAATCTTTCCTTTACGATATTTTCCATGCCCCAGAAAACTGGCTTGGGCAAATCGACGGGCGGCGGCGCGATGCGGCCGCTGATTGCAAAACTTTTCCCCACGAAACCTTCGGGAGTCCAATTGGCCATGGCGATCAGGCCGCCGGGGCGGACGACGCGGGCGAGTTCCCTCGCGACGACCTCCGGGCGCGGCGCGAACATGGCGCCGTACATGGAAACGACCACGTCGAAGGACGCGTCGGGAAATTGCAGCATTTCCGCGTCGCCATATTGAAAGTTGGCGTTCAGATTTTCGGCCGCGGCGCGGGCGCGCGCCTGCGCCAGCAAATTTTCGGCGATGTCGACGCCGGTGACGCGCGCGCCGATGCGCGCGGCGGGGATGGCGAGATTACCGGTGCCACAGGCCACGTCGAGAACGTCCATGCCGGCGCGAATCGGCAGGCGGGAGATGAAGGTAACGCCTTCCTCGGCGGTGTATTTTGCGACTTGGCCAAAATCTCCGGCAGACCAGGCAGCTTGCATGCCTTGCTTGACGCGTTCGAGGGTGGCGGGGTCATGAGTTGCGGGTCCGGGCGGCGCGGCGCTTTTCGGTTGATCACTCATGCAAAAACTGTATCACGACTGCCTCACGCCGCGGCGACGGCTGACGCGACGGGCGTGGTGGGAAAACCGATCAGGTAGGTGATCGGCATGCGTTGGCGCGTGCCGTAATATACGCCGGAATCCCAGGTGTAATCGGAGGCGTTCAATTTTTCGGCGATGGCGCGGAGTTCCGGCGGGCGATAGGTGCGCAGGCACGAGACTACGCCGTCGAACAGCAGCACCGCGGGAATTATCGGGATGACGTAGGTGCAGAAAATGCGCGACCAGCGAAACGGGCGAATCCACGGCGTGCAGATAAATAAAAATATGGACCAGAGCAGCATGAAGCCGATGGCTGAAGGCGCGCGGCGGGTGATTTCGAAGATGCCGATGCTTTGGCGGGCGTCGACTGCGTCTTGCAGGATGGCCCGGGCTTCGTCCGGCGCGAAATGATGGAAGGACGTGAACATGGTGCGGAAGCCGGCGAGTTCGCGGGGGACGCATTTGGCGTCGACGGGTTGCGCGTAGGAACCGATGTGATTTTTCGAGGTGGCGCTGAGCGCGGCGAAAGCGCCGAGATTCGGATATTTGTCGGTGAGGCGGATGGGGATCGCGGGAACATCGGTTGGTTGCTGGCTGCGCAATTTTTGGGCGAGGTTGAGCCAGGGGCCGCCGGCGCCGGAGCAGAGATCGACGATCGCCTGGCTGCGCGAGGAGTTGACCGCGCGTTCGAGCATGGCGGCGATGGGGGCGTAGGCGTTGGCGCGGCTGAGCCCGAATTGCAGCGCGCCGGTGATTTCGTCGCGGAGGAAGGATGGGAACCAGGGTTGTTCGTGGAGTTCGATGAGGTGGAAGCGGCGCATGGGATTTTTTTGGTGAGGTACATGTTACATCAGGGGCTTCAGGTGAGGGTGAGTTAGCCTCGCTTTCTTGCTGGGGCCGGGGGACGCGGCAATCGAAGAGAGATCCTTCGTCGCCAAAAGCGCTCCTGAGGATGACGGCCAACGGCGAAGGCTAAAAACAGCACTACGGAAAAAGGCAACGGCAACGGCTGCCCAGCTAAAGCTGGCCGCTTCAGACGCAAATAGTTTTTAACCGGACGATGCTTCGGCTGGGACCTTGCTATAGTGGACGTGCGGTACACTACGCCCGGTCGATGTCTCGTTTAGCCTCATAAACACGCTGTATTTTTGCAACCGTGGAAGAAATGTCCACTACGCCTATCGCCAGGATAGATTCTTTGAATTGGACGCGGGCGCGACACGCTGCGACACTGCGATGGTTATCCACCGCGGTGTAGCGGTGGCTGGCGTGAACCCAGAGGTTCCCTCCTCACCCCTGTAGTTCCACTTCAAGATTTGCGGACTCCGTGGTCTGCAGCGCCAATCCGAAACGTAAATCGCTGGGCGCGTTTTGTGGCGTGTGCCGCAATTCACAAAAGGAGAGGTTTATGAAATTGATTCGCCGATTCGCGCAGGTGCAGGTGTTGCTGTTGAGTTTGCTGAGTTCGACCGTGGTGCCGATGGCCGCGCACGCCGATGAAGTGCGCGGCGCGTTTACGCTGACGGCCGAAACGCATTGGGGCAAAGCGGTTTTGCCGGCGGGCTACTATACGTTTACGGTGGCGACGCAGGGTTCGCTGCCGACGCTGCTGATTCGTTCGGCAAACGGAGACAAGGCGGCGTTCATCGCGGCGGCGAGCGAAACGTCGACGGCGGAGAAAACTCCCAACGCGATCACCATCAAGACCATCGACGGCGTGCAGGTGATCACCGAACTACACGTCAATGATGCTGGGCTGGTTCTGCATTACGAGACGCCAGCGAGCGAGACCGCCAGCGCGACCAGGACGGCAGAACCGAAGCTGACGGCGTACGCAGCCGGAAAGAAATAAAAGCGGCGGTGCGAGGATCGACCGAGGAGCCGGCTGGTACAGCGGCTCCTTTTTTTTCGCGTACTGGGCCCGATGGTGCCGAGGTACTAGGTGGAGATTTTCTCATGGGAAGCCTCCGGGCGCGCCGAGCGCTTCATTTCGTCGGACATAATCAACGCTTCGGCGATTTGCTTCATGGATTTGCGGCTTTGGCGGCTCTGCTGCTGCAGGGCGAGATAGGCACGCTCTTCGTTAAAGCCCAGCTCGCGTTGCAGGATGCCCTTGGCGCGTTCGACCAGCTTGCGGGTCTCCAGCTTTTCGGATAGTTCGGATTTCTCGGATTCGAGGCGGGCCATTTCGATTTCGGCGCCGACCAGAAAGCCAACGGTGGTGATCAGGCGAATATCGCGCTGCCTGTAGACGTGCGGCTGGATGTGCTGGAGATTGATGACGCCGACCAGGCGGCCGCGGCAGAGCAGCGGGACCGACAGGAACGCCTCATATTTATCTTCGGGCAGCTCGTTGAAAAATTGGAAGCGCGGATCTTTCGAGGCGCTTTCGGCGAGGGCCACGACCGTGCGATTCTGTGCGACCCAGCCGGTGATTCCCTGCCCCACCCGGATTTTCAGTTTGTCGATTTGATCTTCGTGCGGATTTTTCGAGCCCCGCAGGATCAGGTCCTGGCCTTCGAGCACGTAGACAAAGCAGGAATCGCATTTCACCAGCGCGACGGCACATTCGACGACTTGCGAGAGAACTTCGTGAAAAGGATCGGCGGCGGCCATGCGGCTGCCGATGGCGTGGAGCAGGTCGACTTCCGAGTTGCAGTGGGTACTGAGTGTACCGTCCATGTATAAACCTATCGACAAACTGCGCGGGGGTCCAATCGCAATTTTCGATGGTTGGGATAGTCGGGGCGGATGTAAACGAGCTGTGACTGCGTGGCGGTGCGAATGGATCCTTGCTGCGCTCAGGATGACGCCTAACGGCCAATGAAAAAGCAGAGCCACGGCAACAGCAACGGCTGCCCAGCTAAAGCTGGCCGCTACAGATGCAAGCACGTGTTGGCGGACGATGCTTCGTCTGGGAGGTTTTGAGGTGTTTTGCGACCGACTTATATTGGCGTGACGGTGTAGAATCTGGCGGGCATTGGGGTTGGGAGGCTTGGGGAATTGATTGGGCGCGCTTTATCGCATTATCGAGTGACGGCCGCTATTGGCGCGGGCGGGATGGGCGAGGTGTATCGGGCCACGGATACGAAGCTGGGGCGCGAAGTGGCGCTGAAGGTTTTGCCGGCAGGAATGGACCTGGATCCGGCGCGCCTCGGAAGATTCCAGCGCGAAGCGCGGGCGATCGCGGCGCTGAACCATCCGCATATCGTGACGATTTTTTCGGTGGAGGAAGCCGAAGGCGTCCATTTTTTGACCATGGAGCTGGTCGAGGGCCAGTCACTGGGGCGGCTGATTCCCTCCGGCGGGATGCCGGTGGCGCGCCTGGTGGAAATTGGCGCGGAGCTGGCAGACGCGTTGAGCGCGGCGCATGCGAAAGGAATCGTACACCGCGATTTGAAACCGGCCAACGTAATGCTGACCAGCGACGGGCGGGTGAAGGTGCTCGACTTCGGCCTGGCCAAGGAATTGCGCGCGGAGAATTCGGACGATCCGACGCTGACTTCGGCGGCGGATCGCACCAAGGCGGGCGTGGTGATGGGCACGCCGGCGTATATGTCACCGGAACAGATCGAAGGCCACGCACTCGATCACCGCACCGATATTTTTTCGCTGGGCGTGATGCTTTATGAAATGGCCGGCGGGACGCGGCCGTTTCAGGGGCGATCCTGGGCGGAACTCGCCGCGGCGATTTTGCGGGACACGCCGCGGCCGCTGAGTGAAATTCGCGCGGAACTGCCGGGCGCGCTGGGGTCGATCGTGCAACGCTGCATCGAGAAAGGCGCCGAGGATCGTTTTGCGTCGGCGCGGGAAGTGGGCGAGGCGCTGCGGCGCGTGACGCGGGAGGCGGCGACGCGAGAAACGGCGACGACCGACTCGCGAACTTTGGACCAGCAAACGACGGTAACGCTGGCGCTGGAGGCCGGCGCGCCCCGCGCCGAAGACGGATTCTGGGTCGCGGTGCTGCCGTTCAAATACAGCGGCGCGAACGCGGAGGTGACGGCGCTGGCGGATGGGCTGACCGAAGACATCGTCACCGGGCTATCGCGATTTTCGTATTTGAAAGTGATCGCGCGCAGTTCGACCCTGCGTTATGCCAGCGAAATGGTGGACGTGCGCAGCGCGGGCAGACAGCTCGGCGCGCGCTACGTGCTGGAAGGCAGCCTGCGGCAGGCGGGGACGCGCCTGCGCATCGCGGCGCAATTGGTCGACGCTGCGAGCGGCGCGCATTTGTGGGCCGAGACCTACGATTATCCGTTTGAAGCCGAAGCGATATTTGAAACGCAGGACGACGTGGTGCCGAGGATCGTTTCGACTATCGCGGACATGAATGGAGTTTTGCCGCGAAGCATGAGCGAAGCGGTGAGCCGCCGAGATCCACAGCTGCTGACGCCGTACGAGGCGCTGTTGCGCAGCTTTGCGTACTACGCGCGATTCACGCCGGAGGAGCACGGGGCGGCGCGCCATGCGCTGGAGCGCGCGGTGCAGCAAACGACCGGACAGGCCGATTGCTGGGCGATGCTGTCGCTGGTCTACGTGGATGAGTATCGCACCGGGTTCAACCTGCGCCCGGACCCGCTGGGGCGCGCAGTACACGCGGCGCGGCGGGCCATGGAGATTTCGCCGACGAATCATCTGGCGCCGAATGCCATGGGCACCGCGCTGTTCTTCACCAAGGAAATGGGCGCGTTTCATTACGAAGTGGAGCGCGCCATGAAGCTGAATCCGATGGACGGCAGTACGCTGGCCAACCTGGGAATGTTGACGGCGTTCAGCGGCGAGTGGGAGCGCGGCTGCGCGATGACCATGCGCGCGGGGCATCTGAACCCGAATCTTCCGGGCTGGCATTTGTTCGCGACGGCGTTCGATGCGTACCGCCGCCACGATTATGCGGCGGCGCTAAACATTTCGCTGAAGGTGAATATGCGCGGGCTGTGGGGCACCAACATGATACTGGCGGTCGCGTACGGGCACCTGGGCGAAGCGGAAAAGGCGCGAAACGCAGTGCGGGATTTGCTGCTGCAGATACCGGGATTCAAGACCGACGCGCGCGCGCAATTGGCCAGATGGTGGCAGCCGGATTTCGTCGAGCATCTGCTGGACGGTTTGCGCAAGGCGGGCCTGGAACAATCGGCCGAGCGGAGGGCGTGAAATGCTGACGAACTTTCAAGATGTGTTGTTGATTCTCTTGAGCATTTTGGCGGCGCTGGCATTTTTGTGGATCTTGAAACATTTTTGGCCGTCGGTGCAGCGCCGGGACCATAACGATATTATCGGCTGGCAAGTGAGCGTGCTGGGCACGACGTATGCGGTGATCATCGGCTTCATGCTCTACGCGGTGTGGACCACGCTGCAGTCCGCGGAAATCAACGCCGATGGCGAAGCGAATTGCCTGGTGAACGCGTTCCGCCTGGCGGACGGGCTGCCCGCCGCCCAGCGCGTGCAGGTCCATCAACTGGCGCGCCGATACGCGGACGTGGTGATCAACGAAGAATGGCCGGCGATGCTGCAGGGGCGACTGCAACCGAGCGGGCATGGCGTGATTCAACAGCTGTGGACCGCCCTGCTGCAAACGCGGCCCACGAATTTCAGCGAGCAGAACAGCATGAACATGACGCTGACCGAAGTTTCGAGCATGACCGAGCACCGGCGCATGCGCGAATTACAAACCAAGACCAAACTGCCCCCGATTCTGTGGATGGTGCTGATTTTGGGCGGGGTGATTACCACCTTGTCGTCGTGCCTGTTCGGCACCGAGAATTTCAAGCTGCATTGCGTGCAGGTCATTTCGCTGACGCTGCTGTTGTCGCTGGCGCTGGTGGCGATCGCGGATATCGACCGGCCATTTCAGGGCGCGGTGCGTGTGACGCCGGTCGGTTTCGAACGGGCGCGGGCTACGTTTGCCGAGTTCCCGCCGGACACACCGTAATTTTTCGGGAGAGGCTGGCGCGATGAAGAATTTATTTGAACCGGGACGGGCGCAAGAAGTGACGGAGCGGCTGGCGCGGCTGAAGGAAGATAGTCCGCGACAGTGGGGTCGGATGAACGCGGCGCAGGCGGTGGCGCATTGCGCCAAGGGCCTGGAATGGGCGGTGCGGGACAAAACTCCGGACTCGATGTGGTTGTTGCCGCGGATGATTGGGCGGATCGTGAAGCCGATGGCACTGGGAAACGATAAGCCGATGCAGCGGAATTCGCCGACGGTGAGAAGTTTGATCATCGACGACGCGCGGCCGCTCGAAACGGAGCGGACCCGGCTGAACGAATTGATTGGGCGTTTTGTGGCGGGAGGCGCCGTGGCCTGCACCACGGAGCCGCATCCGTTTTTTGGGAAGCTTACGCCGGAGGAGTGGTCGATTTTGACGTACAAACACTTGGATCATCATTTGCGGCAGTTCGGAGTTTAGCCAAGCGAAACGATCCGAGCTCGATATAGAATGTCCGTCGCGCTCTTTATAATTTGTTCGCAACCGCTATTGTTCGCGCCCGGCCATCACTTGCCTGTTTCCGGCCCCTGAAGTTGCAGATAACCAATTCACGTTACTCGGCGAATGCACGTGCCGCCACGGGAAGATCCTGATGACAAGCAATTCCACGGGCCCTGCAAAACTTTATTTGATGCAACTTTCGGCTACGACTGTTCCCTTGCCGAACAAAACCACCATGGAAATGGTGATGGTCTGCTACCTGATCGTGACCGGCGACGGCAAACGCATTTTGATCGACAGCGGGATGTATCCGGAGACGATGCCGCCGGGATTGCCGCCGGCGCGGGACAAGAAGACTGTGCTGGAGCATCTGGCGGAATTGCAGATTGCGCCGAAGGACGTCGATACGGTGATCTGCACGCATTTCGATGTGGACCACGCCGGATATCACGATGCATTTCGCTACGCCGAATTTGTGGTGCAGCGCGAGCATTATGAACGGGCGCGCAGCGGCGATCCGCGGTATGCGGCAGCGCGGGCGCATTGGGATCATCCGTCGCTGCGGTACCGGATGCTTGACGGCGATACGGAGTTGGCGCCGGGGGTAACGCTGATTGAAACCAGCGGGCACGCGCCGGGACACCAATCGGTGTTGGTGCGTTTGCCGAAAACGGGCGCGGTTTTGCTGGTGATTGACGCGGTGGTGCTGGCCCGGCTGTTCACGCCGGAGCGGAAGGCGTGGCCCAAGGATCACAACGAGGAGCAGTTGCGGGCGAGCACGCGAAAATTGATGGAGATGGTGGAGCGGGAGAAAGTCGCGCTGACGGTGTTTGGACACGATGGCGAGCAGTGGAAGACGCTTCGAACGTCGCCGGAGTTTTACGATTAGGTTCGTTTTCAATGGAGCGCCCGGCGACCTTACGGCTGTGTGTGGCGGCAATCGAAGAGCGATCCCTCGTCGGCGCGCAGAAACGGCGTGTCGGGATGACAACGGAAACCGAGGCGCAAGTCAACACCATCACCGCCGCCGCGAAAACTGTGGGCGCTGCCGTTTGCGTGTAAAATCGTTTGGATACTTTACGCGGGGGGCCTTATGTCTGAACCTACCAAAGAAGAATTGCTGGCGAAGATTGCGGAATTGGAAAAGAAGGCGGCGGGCGGGTCGAAGCGAAGCGGGGCGCTGGAATTTCGAGTGGGAGAAAAGGGTGGCGTCAGCGTGTACGGGCTGGGACGGTTTCCGGTCACTTTGTATTACGAACAGTGGATCCGATTGCTTGATGTGGCGGCGGATCTGCGGGCGTTCCTGGAAGAGAATAAGCATCGGTTGAAGCTGAAGAATAAGGACGAGTAGCGCGCGTTCGAGCGTACGACAAGGGCATAAAGATCTAACACAGAGGACGCCGAGAAAAAAAACTTAGGGCACGGAGAGTTTGAACGGTGCGCGAACTCGTTGCCCGCGGCTCAGCGTCTCCGTGCCCGCTCTCTTTTTTTCTCTGTGTTCTCTGTGGTGAGGCTTTTGATTTGGACTTCTCCGCTGGCGCACACCCCTGGCGCGAAAAAACATTCCCATTTTGAATCGAGAATATCGCGCGAAATTCTTCGCCGCGGATTACGTGGTGGCTTTGCCGGCCATGGCGTTCTTCACCGCGCCGATGATGGCCATCAAGATCGCGCCGCCGACGGCCGAGCCACCGACATTGCCGGCCGTGCCGGTGCTGGCCAGCGCCGGCAAATGGCTCATCAGCGCGCCGCCTGCTGCGCCGCCGAGCACACCGACGATGGAATTACCGATGGGCCCCAGGCTGAATTGTTTCAGCAAGGCGCCAGCGATGTTGCCGCCGACTCCGCCGCTGATCAGGCTGAGAATGATGGGAAGCAGGGTGTTCATGTCCATTTTTTGGTCCTTCACTGCTGGGATTTTTGGAAGGGGCCCAGGTACTTGAGCCGGAGCCTATGTCGAATGGCGGGGAATGTAAAGAAGACTATTCTTTGGTCAGGATGCGGCGGCTGGGGGGACCCGGAGCGCCGATATGGTCGGCCTACTTCGCGATCGAGAGTCGCGGTCGCAGCGTAAAAGGCAGATCCTTCGCCGCGCTTCGGGATGACCATGGTGGCCAGATGATGGCGGCAAAGCGAAATTGTTTGCGGCGCTGTCTTTCTTAATGTTCCAGGCGGGCGTAGAGCGACGAAGCGATCGACGAAAATAAAAACAGCAGCGCGCCATCGAGCAGGCTGTGGTAATCGATGGGATGGCCTTTGGTCAGGACGCCGGTCATTTCAAATCCCAGGGCATTCATTCCGCGCGAAATCAGGGCCAGCACCACGCAGGTCATGCCCACCCAGTACGTCAGCCGCGCAATCGTTTTTATCAGCATCGCCGCCCTCCTGGAACTCGCGGCTGCAACTTACATCGGCGGACATCGAGAGTCAACGCTTGCGGCGGCGGTGGTGGGTCAGTTTCCGATTACGCGACTCATCAGGAGTTGAGGGCAGAGTTCTGTAATTGTGCTCTTACTATGGTTGGCGGATTCAACTAGGTTCCCAAGACGTGTCGAAAGGCCTGCTCTCGGGGCCAATGTTGCCGAAATCATAAGTTACGGTCGCATGGTCGTCATCGTTTGTAAAAGTGTTCACCGTTAGGACCATGCAAATTACCACGAGCACGTTGGCATCTGTATTGATCTGAATGTCAAAGCGGTTTCCCCGACCAATCACGATCCGATTTCTACTGAACGCTGCGATCTGACGATCACCATTGAAGATCGAGTAGTTAACGCCTTTGTGGGTGTACAGCCGGAATTTCTCTTCAGTGCTTTCACACGCGTACACACCCTTCCATACTTGTTCGCTCCAAAGGCAGTACAGTTTTCCGTCCGCAAAAATAAAATCATACTTCGATCGGAACAATGAAAAGTGGCCCAATATCCTAGCCAGCAATCGGCGATCTTCGGTCAGCACCTGCAGATTGGCGCGAAGCGAAAACAATTTCCTCACGGCGTAGTAACTGTCGCCGGGAACCGTAATGTCGTATTCAGAGCGCAGCGCAAACTTGCGCTCTTGGATCGTAACGTTCACTGTTATGTCTCAAAAGAGTTCGTAAAACGGCGCGATACTACATCAAGATCGGCCGATGGCCTAAGTCCCGATTACGCCGTTACCGGAAACTGACCGACTATCGGCGTCGCACTGAGGCTGAGTAGACGCTTAGAGATTGCGCGCACGCCATCCGGCGATAAAAGAGGTCGCCCGGGTTCGCTGCGCCTCTCTCGATGCGCCCGATTTCGAGGCGCGCCTCGGGGCGACCGACGCAGAGGCGGCGCGGCCCATTTTCAATATGCGTACCATGAGCCGGCGGCAGCCGGCGGTTATTTGCGACGCTGAGCTTGCTCGCTATCCAGCGCGCGCTCGCCGGCGGGCGTGGTGATGACCGTATCGGGCAGGCGAATCGTAGCGTAGGCCAGCGCGGCCAGCACTGCGCCAACCAACGGCGCGACGATGAAGAGCCACAATTGTTGCAGCGCCCAGCCCTGCACGAACAGCGCGGGCCCGATGCTGCGCGCCGGATTTACCGACGTGTTGGTGATGGGGATTCCGACGAGGTGAATCAGAGTGAGGACCAGGCCGATGGCCAGGCCGGCGAAACCTACCGGAGCTTTCACGTCGGTGGCACCGAGCACGGTGACGACCAGGAACATGGTCAGGATCACTTCGGCGATGAACGCGCCGGTCATGGAATATTGTCCGGGAGAATGCGCGCCGTAGCCGTTGGCGCCGAGGCCGCCGGCCGCGAGGTCGTAACCGCCGGCGACCGAACTGGCCACCAGCAGAATCAGCGCCGAGGCGACGATCGCGCCGAAAATCTGCGCGATGACGTACATCAGAGCGTCACGCGAGCCGATGCGTTTAGCCAGCAGCACGCCGAGGGTGACCGCCGGATTAATGTGGCAGCCCGAAATCGGGCCGATGGTGTACACCATGGCGAGCAGCGAGAGGCCGAAAGCGAAAGCGACGCCGGCGTAGCCGATGTGACTGCCGGCCAGGACCGCGCTGCCGACGCCGCCAAAAACCAAAACAAAAGTTCCGAGAAATTCAGCCAGGTATTTGCGCAAGGGGAGATGCCTCCTCGAGAGAATGCGCGGAGTATATACCACGGTTTTCATTTCCATCAGCGACAAAGCAAAAGGCGAAAGACTTAACACCGAGAAATGCGGAGAACGGCAAAGATGAGGTCACGGCGACGGCACGATGCGGGCTGGTCCGTGCCCTCATCTTTTTTCTCCGTGTCCTCGGTGGTGAATCTTTCGACGGTGTGACGTGTTTACGCCGCTTTGACCAGATTTTCGGAGTGGCCGATCAACTCGGTCATGTCAGATTTCGCCACGACTCGATCGATTCCCGCGGTTTTTAAATCAGCCATCATCAAGGCCTGGGCGTGGAGAGTGAAGAGGATTTTGGGGACGGCGGGCATGAGTTCGTTCAAGATTCGCGCGGCTTCCAGGCCGTTCATCACCGGCATGGACAAATCGAGGATGATCAAATCGGGTCTCATTTGCACGGCCATTTCCACGGCTTCGCGGCCGTTCACAGCTTCGGCGCAAATTTCCAGGAAGGCGTGATTTTCGAACAGGCGGCAGAGCGCCTTGCGCAAGTGCGGATTGTCGTCGGCGATGAGAATCTTTTTAGTAGCTTTGGCCATGGCTAAAACTTCGGAAAAATGAATTGCTATAGCCGCGGCAGGTGAAAACTGAGGGCCGCATTTCTGCTTCAGGTTGGCCCGTGGAGCGAGGATTTTCAATAGGGTGAACGTAGTAGGCAAAACATTGCCCAGGGGCTAATGGAAATTTCTTAGGGAAAAACCGGCGCGGGATGGGGGCCGCGAAGCAATACATCCGCCGCGAATTCTGCTGCGCACTTCCGGTGTACGTGTGTGCGCGATAGCGGCTGGCACTTCCGGACTACTTTCGGAACAATCCATTGGCTTCGGCCCAAGGCATGGCGCTCTGGATCATTTCGGCGTAGGTTCCGTGGTCGCGCAGTTCGCGGGCGGCGCGCTGGGTCACGCCCATGGCCGCGCGGGCGATTCCGGCGCCGGTGCTGACGCGCGCGACGGCCAACGCTTGCAGGCGCGGAACGCGCGGCGACGGCGCCTGGGCCAGAACGTTCAGCGGAAATTTTAGTTCAGCAACGAGGCGCGCGATCGTTTCTTCGTCGGTGACGCCGGGGGCAAAAACGCAATCGGCGCCGGCTTTGATGTAGGCGTGCAGGCGTTCGGTGGCGCTGGCGAAGCGCGTGGCGGGCTCGCCGATTTCGGCGAGGTATTGATCGGTGCGAGCGTTGATAACCAGGTGCACGCCGAGGTCATCCGCGACACGGCGCATGGCTCTAATTTTTTCCACCTGCTGGGGGATCGGAACCAGCGCGTTGTTGCTGGCGTGATCGTAATCTTCGAGGTTCAAGCCCACGGCGCCGGCTTCGATCGCCGCCGCGGCGGTTTTACCGGCGTCTTCGTAGCCGCCTTCGAGGTCGGCGGTGACCGGCACTTTCACGCTGGAGGCGATTTTTTTCACGGCGGCCAGCATTTCGTCGCGCGGGATAAATTGGCCGTCAGGATAGCCGAGCGAAAAGGCCACGCCAGCGCTGGTGGTGGCGATCGCGGGGAAACCGGCGTCTTCGAAGATGCGCGCGCTGGCCGCGTCCCAGGCGTTGGGTAGAACCAGGATTTTCGGTCCGTGATGAAGCTGACGAAGCTTTTCGGCCTTGGCCACCTGTTCGCTCATGATTCCCTCTTTTCTTCGTTCGCGATCAATTTTCTTTCGACGAAGAGTATACCGCCCATCCGGGAGCTCACGTTTCATCGTGGCGTGAAGGATGGACGTGCACGAGACGCAGAACAATGCACCGTCATTCTGAGCGCAGCGAAGGATCTCAACCAGTGCACCGTTGTCGGCACGTGTCCTTCTCGCAGCAGCCTGGGCGCGGCAGCATGGTTGAGATCCTTCGTCGCTGCGCTCCTCAGGATGACGCCTTTTCGGTCGTAGTAACATCTGATTACAGTATTTTCGCGGTATACTTCCAACAGCGATCCCCAGTCGCTCATTTACCCCATGCAACCATCGCTTCGTTACAACATGCCGGATTTACGGCGCCGGATCGTCGAGCAGGCGCTGTTCCGCGGCGCCGAATTGACCTTCGCCAATAAAGATTATCTGCGCACGGTGCGCGCGATTCTAGGCACGCTGCTGGAAACCGATACGCTGCCGCGGGACGCGACCGTGGCGGCGCTGGGCATAAAAAATAAACCGGCGGCGGCGCAAATTATTGCGCGCGAACCGGGAGTGGCGGCGGGGCTGGAAGAATATGCGTGGCTGTTTCGCAAGCACGGGCTGAAAGTGGTGCTGAAGAAAGAGGACGGCGACATTTTGAATACCGGTGACGCGTTGGTGCGTGTCGAGGGACCGCAAAGCAAGATTCTGACGCTGGAGCGGGTGGGCTTGAATCTGCTGCAGCGCATGTGCGGCATTGCCACCGCGACAAAGCGCATGCAGGAACGCGCGTCGCAGCGTTGTCCGGCGACGCGCGTTACCGGCACGCGGAAGACTCCATGGGGACTGCCGGATAAGCGCGCGCTGCATGTGGGCGGAGGCGGCACGCGCCGGCTGAGCCTGGCTGACGGCATCGTGATCAAGAACAATCATCTGGCGCTGATTCACCGCGACGAAGTGCGCGCCGCGCCGGCGGCGGTGATCAAAGCCTGGGAAAAACAGCGCCGCACGCGATTTATCGAAGTTGAAGTGCGCAGCGAGGACGCCGCGATCGCCGCCGCACGCGAATTTACCCGGCTGAAGAAAGCAGGCGGATCGCGAGTGCACGATTATCCGTGCCTGGTGATGCTGGACAACCAGATGCCGGAAGATGTGCGGCGAATTATCGTCGCGCTGCGGCACGAGCAGGTGTGGGACGCGATCCTGGTGGAAGCCAGCGGCGGAATCACCGAAACCACCGCGGAGTTGTACGCCGACGCCGAGGTGGACGTGATCAGCCTCGGCAGCCTAACCCATTCGCCGCGCGCCATGGATTTGAGCCAAAGGCCGGCGTGAATGGGCGACCCCTAATTCAGTAGATTCATTTCCCGTCAAACATTGACGATTGGCTAACCCCGCGGGACCTTGTCCATGCCGAGCGAGCGAGCCAGGTAATCGCTGCGTAAAACACAAATGAGGTTCACGCTGGATACTCTATTCCTGTACGCGGAGCGGCTAAAGCAGGTGAAGGCGCAGCAAAAAAAGCGGCAGCCTGGGCCGCCGCCAGTTTGAGACCGGAATGACAATCCAATTCGAACTTCAAGCATTCCTTATTTTGCCGGAACCTGAAATTCTGCGCGGATGAATGGTTTGACTCCCGGAGCGCCGGTGAGGCGGAGGCAGAGGAGCTGGCCTTCGTTTTCCAGGTGGAGGTGAAAATCGAGAAAGGGGCAGCATTTGGATACGGCCACGGACCATTCGGCGAGTTCAGCGAGAGTCATGGTCGCGGGGGTGAACTGGAATTCGTAGCCCTTGTCGGCTTCGACGATGGCGGTGCGTGCGGCGATGAGTTTCTCGGATAATTTCTTATGGCGCGCGCGCTCTTCAGGATTTAGCGCTTTGAGGTTGCAGTAGAATTTGCTTTGCGTCGTCGGGGCCTGCGCTGCCGGTGGTGTCTGGCCCGCGCTCTGCTGCATGGTAATCGCCATTGTTTTCCCCATTCCTGGGTTCGCTGGCGCCGCGAAGGCTGGTGTTCCGCACGACGCGATCAAACCGCCGAGAATTGTGGAAGCTGACTTTCTTAGCAAACTGCTGAAGTTTCCCTTCATGATGTTGCCTCCTTTACGATTTGCTTCGGCCTACCGGGAAATGCTAGAAGTTCAAGCTGACTTTAGGTCAAGCGGCAATTTCTGACCGCCGCGCAAGAGAGGCGAAGTGAAGATTGGCGAGCTCGCCGGGCGCACCGGCCTGAATGCCTCGGCCATTCGTTATTATGAGCAGGTGGGGCTGCTCGCGGCACCGCACCGGGCGAGCGGGCAGCGGCGGTATGCGGACGACGCAGTTCATCGCGTGCGGCTGATCTGTTTTGCCAGTGAAATGGGATTTACTTTAGGCGAGATTAAGATTTTTCTCGGAGGTCTGCGGGATGACGCGCCGGTGGGGCCGCGCTGGAAAAAGCTGGCGGAGCGGAAGATCGTCGAGGTGAAGCGGACGATCGAGCGGTCGGTGCGACTGAAATCGCTGCTGGAGCATTTGTTGCGGTGCCACTGCGCCTCGTTGGCGATTTGCGTAGAGCGACTAAGTCTCAGCGAAAATTTGAAACGTATTCGAAGCGGGAAAGTAGTAAAGGGAAAGATTTAACACCGAGGGCGCAGAGAAAGGCTTGAGCTCACGGAGAGTTCGCCGAGCGCGTTTGATAACGCGCCGCATGGTCAGGATGACAAGCTTAATCTGAGCCTGTCCCAAAAACCACGCCCGGGTGGAACCAGTTTTGGTCCCGCCCGGGCGTTTCTACGATCCACTTTCGACAAAGCGATCAGCCCATCGAAAAACTGCTCCACTCTCCTACGGCGCGTCGGACCGAGGAACAGGACTCGCCCAGCACCGGAGCAGAACCGGCAACATGACCTCCCCGCGCTATGGCCGTTCAGCAGCACCGTGGGACGAGGCCAAAGCCAGGAGGCAAAAAAGAACGAAAACAGACACACCACAACGTGACAGAGATTTTTTCAAGTGAAGTCTGCTTATAGTCGTTTTATAGTTCGTTCGTTTCGACGCCGATAAATTGTCAAGAGGATTTGACGCGGAATCGTCAAATCATTTCATTTGAGATCCGCGGCCGGCGGATTCGGTAGCCACCATGCCCAAGAATATTAAGAAAAAAGTGAGCGCAGCACGGATGCCGGCGGTTTCGATTGCAGCGGCTTTGAGTTTTCTGAAGGAAACAAAAGGGGCGCTGACCTGGACGGCGCAGGAATTTGCGCGGGGCGTGGGGATTACGGTGGCGGAGGCTCGGCCGGCCTTGGCGGTGCTGCAGATGCAGGGCTACGTGAAGCCGGGCGCAGGCAAAAATGAATGGATGACCAGCGTCGATGGCGACGTAGTCTCGGGCGCGGCGGCGCCGCGGTTTAATGTGGAAGCGGTGCAGAAGGCGCTGGAGGATTTACGTGGGCGCATCACGGCGGTGAATAAAGATGCGAAGGCGGAATTTCGGGTCAGCAGCGCGATCGCCTTCGGCGATTTTATGACCGACCGGGCGCAGGTTCAGGCTGCGGATGTGGGGATCGAACTGGCGCGGCGCAGTGCGCGCGCGGCGATGCGCATATCGAAGGTCGACGAGCGGGCGTTTCTGAAAACGCTGCGCGCCGGCAAACAGATGATTCGGCTGATTCCATTTGAGCCCTGGATGCGCGAACGGGCGCACCGCCGGTTCCTTTAGTGGTTAAAACATCGCCCTGTTACCCGCCACGCTACTTACCTTAGTGTTATGGCCCGGATTTTTTTCTTGCGGCCGCAGAGCAATCCATCTTGCTATCACGCCCGCCCGGCGACATACTGCGCGCAACGTTGAGGCGTGGACGCGCCGGTCCATTCAAGGAGCAAGCGGATGAATCGAGTTCTTTGGCTGGTGTGTGTATTGACCCTCGCGGCGGTGGCGGCCCGCTCGCTGCCGGCGCAGAGCAATCCCTTTGTGGGGACCTGGAAATTAAATCTGTCTAAATCGAAATTTGACGGAATGCCGGCACCGAGGAGTCTGACCCGCACGGTGGTGGCCGAGGGCGCGGGCGCGGCGTACACATTTTCGGGAGTGGACGCCGACGGTAAGCCGATCGAATACAGCTTCACTTCCAACTACGATGGCAAGGACAGCCCGGTCACCGGCAGCGGCATGCCCGGCGGCGCGGATACCGTGGCCATGACCCGGGTCAATTCCAACATGGTGCGAACCATTTTGAAGAAGGGCGGGGACGCCATCGCGATGTCCAATACCGAAGTTTCGAAAGACGGAAAAGTTTCGACGGTGAAACTCGGCGGCGTGGGCGCGGACGGCAAGAAATTCAACGCAGTCAGCGTCTACGACGAGCAATAAGCCCCGGCCATGGCCGTCCGCCCTAGCAAAGCGAAGCCGCTTGTGATTGCCGTCATCCTGAGCAAAGCGAAAGATCTCATCCAGTACAATTTCGTTCGTCGTCATGATGATGAGTGCGTTGGCATGGTTGTGATCCTTCGTCGCAGAGGGCGCTCCTCAGGATGACGACGCTTGGCTGACGGCGCACCGAGCCTGCGGTGACCCAGCGCGCAAAGCTGGGCTCGAGAATGAATCGCCTGCTCCCTGTTCGGGTTTTCTATTGACTTGCGATTGGTTCCCATACTATTTTGCTCTAGGCCTAGAGCGCAGAGACCTGGGCCGACGTTCCTGAGAAACATTGCAGGGCCTCGGCCGGGTGCCGGGTCCGGGTGAACTATGAACTGGCTAACGCAATTATTTGCGCGGCGGCGGGCGTACGACGAAGTCGAGCACGAAATTCAGACGCACCTGCAGGAGAAGATCGACGAAATGGTGGAAGGCGGGATGCCGATGGCCGAGGCCACGGCCGCGGCGCGCCGCCAATTCGGAAATGTGGCG
>PMHK01000081.1 GCA_003156635.1 Acidobacteriota bacterium
CATGTGGCGAATTTCGCTGACGATGCGGTTGCGGTTGTTGGTCACCACCTGCACCAGAACGCCTACGCCGCCCGGGCCATAGCCTTCGAAGGTCACTTCGTCCAGCGTTTCGCCTTCCAGGGTGCCGGTGCCGCGCTGGATGGCGCGCTCGATATTGTCGTTGGGCATATTTTCGCCCTTGGCCGAAAGGATCGCCGTGCGCAGACGCGGGTTGGTGATCGGGTCGGCGCCGCCGGTGCGCGCCGCAATCGTTAACTCCCGAATAATTTTTGTGAAAATTTTGCCGCGCTTGGCGTCCGTGGCGGCCTTCTTATGCTTGATTGTGGCCCACTTAGAATGTCCAGACATGTAAACCTTCTTCGAGGAAGTGTGGCAGGAGCAGCAGATTCGCTCTTGCCGCGACAGTGTAGCAGCAGCCCTGAGTAAGTGGCAAGCGCGGGGGGGACCGCGGTTGGGGGAACCGCTCGTTCGTGTCCGCTAATAGCCGGATCGCACGCGACCGAGATCCGGCCAGCTTGCTACACGTCACAGCGATTGACAAGCCATTGACCCTAAACGAGTTGATTGTCGCGGCGAGCCTGATCAGAGAAACGGCCCGGCAGGTATCAACCTGGCCTCACTTGCCCGAAGGTACTATGTCCGAAGTGTGTTCGCCTTTGCTACATTTCAGCCGAGGCGTTCCAACATGAACCTCCTAAAGCTTGCGCAAGACAAGGTCCACAAAGCAATCGGCGCGAAGCCCGCTTCCGCGAACGACTTCAATGTTGGCGATAGCTTGATCCACACCACCTCCGGCGTCCGCGGCGTTCTGGAGGGAGTCGAAATTTGCGACGGCCGCGTGTTGCTCACGATTCGCACGCCTTCCGGACAATTTCTGCATAAGCTGGGCCGTCAGGAATTCAAGCTAGCCAGCGAAGCCTTCGCCTCCGAACTCGCACCCGCGCACGCGGCGCCTCCCGCTGCGGCGCCGGTTGAGACGCATGGCGCCGCCTCACCCACAGAGGCGAAACACCCTGCCGCCGCCGAACCCGAACTGGATTTGAAAATGGATTGCAGCGAAGGAATCAGCACCGAAAGCATTCTCGACGAACTCTAAAGCGCCTCTCGCGGCGACGGCATAGGAACGAGAGAGTGGATTCGGGTGCGTGGTCTCATCTCCAGACCTTCCAGAACGGTGTTATTCAACGCAGCACCCACGAAGTTCCTTGCTCAGCTGATTAACGCAAAATTCAGGTGATTTGCGGGATGTAATTCTCCTACCGCATCAGCACCCTAGACGATCAGGGCCCGAACGAATAGCTCTGGCCTGTCTTATTCCGAGCGCAGCGCCTGCGTCACATCAATCCGCGCCGCGCGCGCCGCCGGCAAAAACGAAGCAATCACCGCCGCGCCCAGCAGCACCGCCGCCGAAATCACCACCGGCATCACGCCGGGCATGCGCACATCCGCCACATAGCTGCTTGCCACCCGCGCCAGGGCGTAACCGCACAGCGCCCCGGCCACGATACCCACTGCGGCCATCAGCGCACCTTCCGCAATCACCGTCGTCAGCAAATTTCCCGGCTGCGCGCCCAGCGCCATGCGAATTCCAAATTCCCGCGTGCGCCCGCTGACCGAAAAAACCAAAACGCCGGCCACGCCGATCACCGCAATCGCCAGCGCCACCGCCGCGAATCCGCCGAATACCAAAGCGTTCAATCGATCCGGGGTCAGCACTTCCGCCCGCACATCTTCCAGCGTCGCCGCGTGCTCCACCGGCTGATCCACCGACAAATCACGGATGATGCGGGAAATCGGATTCACCAGCGCGTACGGATTCCCGCTGCTGGTGTGCACGAACATTCGGCCGCCGCCGATTTCCTGGCCGAACGGGTGATACACGGTCATCGCCCGCCCCGGCACCACATTTTCATCGTCAATGTCCGCCGCCACGCCCACGATGCGCCGCGGTTCGGGACTCACTCCCACGAATTTCATGACCGGATCGGTCCACATCACCTGGTGGTTCACCGCGTCGCCGTTCGGGAACATCAGCTTGGCGATGCTTTGGCTCACGATCACGACTTTCTCGCCGTCTCTGCGGTCGGACTCGTCGAAATCCCGGCCGGCGACGATCGGCACGCCCAGCGCCGCAAAAAATCCCGGCGAAACCGTCCTGAACATCGCGCTGGGATCTTCATCGCCCACGCCACGCGTGTGCCCGTCGGTAGTGAATTGAAATCCCGGCCCAAAAATATTTTTGTCGCGCCACGGAACCGCCGTGCCGATCGCCACTCGATCCACGCCCGGCAACGCCGCGATTTGCCGCATCGCTTCTTTATAGAATCCTTGAATCTGATCCGGCGTGCGTCCGTACGAAACCACCGGCACGTTGATCGCCAGCACGTGTTTGGTATCGAACCCGGTCTGCGTGTTGCGCAGCGAAAGCAACGTCTTCAGCAGCATCCCCGCGCCCGCCAGCAACATGAAAGACGCCGCGATCTGCGTCACCGCGAAAATCCGCAGCCGCCGGCCCGTTCTGCCGGTCATGCGCGCGCTTCCGCTGGCCTGGCTCAATCCGTTCGAACTATCCGCTGAGGGCAGCCGCGGAATAAACGCCAACAAAACCGCCGCCACAATGGCCAGCAGCGCGCCCACCCACAACATGCTCGAATCGACGGTGAGGTCCAGCGCGCGCACCGAAAACCGCGAAGCATATCGCGACAGAATCGCCACCATCGGCCGCGCGCTGATCACTCCAAGCAACGCCCCGGCGCCGCACAACAAAAGACTGTCCGCCAGCAGCACTCGCCGCAACGATGCGGTGCTCGCGCCCAGCGCGGCGCGCATCGACAGTTCGCCTTCGCGGCGTACCGTGCGCGCCAGAATCAAATTGGCGGCGTTCGAACACGCTATAATAAAAATCAATCCCGACGCCGCCAGCAGCACCCACAAAATCGTTTTCGCGCCGGACGTCACCTGCTCGCGCAGTTTCACCGCGCCGATGCTGTAGTTCCCCTGTTTCGGATACGCCTCCGGATACTGGCTCTTCATCCCGCTATAGACCGTGTTCAGTTCCGCGCGCGCCTGCTCAATATCCGCGCCCGGAGCGAGCCGGCCAAAAAGATCGGTCATGCGGTGCACCCTGCCGGTGACCATCGTCGCCGAAAGATGATGCGGGCTGGTGACCACGTTGGC
>PMHK01000047.1 GCA_003156635.1 Acidobacteriota bacterium
ACCTGGCCGCCGATCATGCCGCGGTCGGTGCCGGCGGCTTCGGCGATCATGGCGAGAATGGCGAGGCGGCGCTGTGGCTCGACCGGAGCCATGGCGAGAGTTTGAAACGCGAGAGTGAGCAGGGCATCGCCAGCCAGGATGGCCGCGGCTTCGCCGAAAACTTTGTGATTNNGCCGCGGCGCAGATCGTCGTTGTCGAGCGCGGGAAGATCGTCGTGAATCAGCGAGTACGTGTGAATGAGTTCGAGCGCGCAGCCGACTTCGACGGCGCCGTCCGCTTGCGACGAAAAGATTCGCGCGGTTTCGAGGCAAAGTATCGGGCGAATGCGTTTGCCGCCGGCGAAGACGCTGTAGCGCATGGCGGTGTGGATGGAAACGGGCAGCGTGGTTTCGCGGGGGAGGATTTTCTCCAGCGCGGCCTCGACCAGCACGCGATCTCGTTCGAAGAATTCGGGAGCAGCCATGGTTAGCGCGACCTGCCTGGGGTCGAAGATGTGAGACGCGAAGATTGCGGGCGCTGGCGCTCAGGATTGGTCGTCATTCGCCTCAAAGGGTTCCGCGACAATTTTCCCATCCGCTTTCTTCAGCAGGATTTCGACCCGACCTTCCGCTTCTTCGAGTTGCTTTTGGCATTCGCGCGAAAGCTTGACGCCTTCTTCGAAGAGCTTCATGGCTTCGTCGAGCGAGAGGTCGGCGCTTTCGAGGCGCTTGACCACTTCTTCCAGGCGCGCGAGCGATTTTTCGAAGTCGCCTTTCCTGGGCGGCTCGGCGGCGGGCGCGGGCGCTTTGTTTGGTACCGGACTCATTCGGCCTCGATGGGCGCGGTGGCGCGCTCGTGAAATCTTTCCTTAGTGTAACGGTCATCGGGATTCTAGCGCGATGAGATTATTGCGGCAATGGGGCGATCTGGTTCGCGATGAGCTATTGCTCGAACGCGTTGGACTATGCAAAATTCCGGGATGGCCCACGAACGTACGAATTCCTACCTGATTGACTCGGTGCGGGTATTTCACAATTACAAGAATCTGGCGGATCGTGCGATGGCGCAGGTTCCGGACGAGGCGCTGACGACAACGCTGGACGCGGAATCGAATTCGATCGCGCTGATCGTCAAACACATGTCCGGGAACATGCGTTCGCGGTGGACGGATTTTCTGACCACAGATGGCGAGAAGCCGGATCGCCATCGCGATACGGAATTCGAATCGCCGGCGATGACGCGGGCGGAGTTGAGCGCGCAATGGGAAGCGGGCTGGAAATGCATGTTCGACGCGCTGGCGGCGCTCTCGGACACCGACCTGGAACGCACGGTCGAGATTCGCAAGCAGCCACATTCGGTGATGCAGGCGATCAATCGCCAGTTGACGCACTATGCGTACCACGTCGGGCAAATCGTGTTTCTTTCGAAGCATTTCGCTGCTGCGAAGTGGACGACGCTGACGATGCCGCGGAAAAAGCCGCAGGTTTGATTTCTGGAATTCGCTGCGGCTGGTTTTCCCCATTTCGGTTACGGCTCTTGGTAAAATCAGCGCGATGGCTGCCTTGGTGGTCCTCTCCTCTGCTGCAGCGCGTCTGAGCTTCATTGGCTGGGCTGCGTTCGCCTGGACGCTGGGCTCGCCTACGCTCGCGGGTTCTCCGCAATGATCGCGCTACAACTCTTCGCTGTTCTCGCGCTGGTTTGTATCAACGCATTTTTCTCCGCTGCGGAATTTTCGCTGGTGGCGGTGCGCCAGTCGCGCATCCGGCAGCTCGTGGAGAAGGGCGACGCGCGCGCGAAAATCGTGGAACACCTGCTGAGCGATTTGTCGCGGGTCGTTTCCGGAGTGCAGGTGGGAATTACGTTGGCGAGTCTGTCGCTGGGGTATCTCGGGGAAGTGACGCTGGCGAAAGTGCTGAGCCCGTTGCTGCTGGCGATTCCGAGTCCGTGGGCGGCGATGGCGGCGCACACGATTGCGTTGGTGATGGCGTTTGGGCTGCTGACGATTTTGCAGGTGGTGCTGGGCGAACTGGTGCCGAAGAGTTTGAGCCTGGCGCGGGCCGAACGGGTGGCGCTGCTGACTGCGCGCCCGTTTCAGTGGTTTCTGAATACGTTTCGCTGGGCCATCGATTTGCTCGATCGTTTCGCGGAAAAAATCGTTCTGGCGCTGGGGGTGGTGGCGCCGCACAGCCACACTTTGGTGCGGTCCACGGAAGAGTTGCAAGTGATGGTGCAGCAGGCGCGGGACCGCGGATTGTTGCCGGCGACAGAAGTGAAATTTATTCAGGCGGCGATGGAATTGGGGCAGGTGCAGGTGCGCGAAGTGATGGTGCCGCGGCCGGATGTACATGCGCTGCCGGCCAGCGCGAATCTGGACGACACCATGACGATGTTCGCGACGACGCAGCGCTCGCGGATTCCAGTGTATGAAAATTCGCTCGATCAGATTTTGGGATTCGTGCACATCAAGGACATGATTTGGGTTTTGCTGGAGCGCTCGCGGCGCGCGGCGGATGGGCAGCCGTTGCCGGAGTTTCGCTTGCGGAGCGTTTTGCGCGACGTGCTGATTGTGCCGGAATCGAAGCCGGTGAGCGAATTACTCCTGGAATTCCGGTCGCGACGGACGGGGTTGGCGATGGTGGTGGATGAATTTGGCAGCATTTTGGGGCTGGCGACGTTGGAAGATATTTTGGAGCAGATGGTCGGTGAAATTCATGATGAGTTCGACGTGGTGGAGCGGCCGCTGAATTTGCCGGATGGCGGAATGATTTTTGACGCGGCGATCAAAATTCGGGAATTGGAGGCGCGGTACAACATCGTGGTGCCGGAGGATCCTTCGTACGAGACGATTGGGGGATTCGTGCTGAACCGGCTGGGATTTATTCCGCGGGGCGGGGAAAGTTTCGAGGCGGACGGATTTCGTTTTACGGTAATGGAAATGGATCACCGGCGGGTGTCGCGGGTGAAGATGAAGCCGCTGCGGGCTACCGGTGCTGCGGCGGTTGGTGCAGAGGATGCTTCGCGCGGCGAACAGGGTGGCGCGGAAGTGCGCGAAGGAAAACCTGCTGGAGCAAATGATTCGGCGGTGGCCGGCGCTGCTAAATTGCGTTCCGCAAAGGCTCCACGCTAGATGGCGCTGCTTCGCTACATCGGCCAGCGCATCCTGTATGCAATTCCAGCGTTGTGGTTGATCGTGACGATGGTTTTCATGCTGGCCCATATGGTGCCGGGCGATCCGGTGGCGCAGATGCTGGGCGAGGGCGCGCGGGTGGAGGATTTGCAACAACTGCGGCACGCGCTGGGGCTGGACCTGCCGCTGCTGACGCAATACGGGCGCTACATGGGAGGCGTGCTGCACGGAAATTTGGGCGAGTCGTTTCGATTTCAGCAGCCGGTGCTGAAGGTGGTGGCCTCGCATTATCCGGCGACGCTGGAGCTGGCGATTGTGGCGCTGCTGATTTGCGCGGCGATTGCGATTCCGGCGGGAGTTTTGGCGGCGCACCGGCGCGGCGAGCGAACGGATCATGCGGTGGGCGTGTTGACGCTGTTTGGACTTTCAATTCCGAATTTTGCGCTCGGGCCGATTTTGATCTTGGTTTTTTCGGTGATCCTGGGATGGCTACCAGTTTCGGGGCGCGGCGGGATTCTGCATCTGGTGCTGCCGGCGTTTACGCTGGGGGCGGCGCTGGCGGCGATTTTGACGCGGATGGTGCGCACGTCGGTGATCGAAGAGCTTTCGGCGGATTATATTCGGACGGCGCGGGCGAAAGGATTGACGGAGTCGGCGGTGTTGTTCCGGCACGCGTTTCGCAATGCGCTGATTCCGATCCTGACGATTTTAGGCTTGCAGTTTGGGACTTTGCTGGCCGGGACGATTGTTACTGAGTCGATATTCGCGTGGCCGGGGATTGGGCGGCTGGCGGTACAGGCGATTGGGGCGCGGGATTATCCACTGCTACAGGGCTGCATACTTTTGATCGCGGTTTCCTACGTCATCGTAAATTTGCTGACGGATTTTGTGTATGCGGCGGTCGATCCGCGGGTGCGCCTCGAATGATGAAAATTGCGCCGGAGGCGACACGGGAATTTCTGCGGCGGAGCGGGCCGGGGCGCGTCGGATTTGGACTGTCTTTGTTGCTGA
>PMHK01000106.1 GCA_003156635.1 Acidobacteriota bacterium
GTGTTTTTTTCTTGACTCCTTTTATAGAACTAACCAGGACTTGACGTACACCATCTGTTAAACTCCCGCCGACTATGCCGCCCGTTCATCGATACCCGCCCTTCGGTATTCCGGTTGTCACCATCGTCCTGACCATTCTGGCGACGATGAATATCCATGACCAGAAACCTCATCTAGCGCAGGGCCAGGAAGGCATGGAGGCTATCGTAGCTCCGGTCGCAAAGATGATTCGCGATTCAGGAAAGAGCACCATCGTCGTGATGCCTCTCGCAGACTCCGAAGGTAGGGTCGATGCGTTGGGCGCAAATCTTGCTCGCTCAGTTTCCGATAGCCTCGCGAAAGCAGTTCCCACCATACGCATCATCGACCCCGCAACTCTCCATTTCCCGGACGAGTCGAAGCTGGACCATACTTCCTCCACTACGGAAATACTGCAAGGTCTCGCCAAAGACGCCGGCGCCGATGTCTGTGTGCTTGGCGACTATTCTCGTTTTAAGGACCAGGTCGGCATTTCCCTGCATGCTTGGAATTCGGATCGATCATTATTAGCGGAAAGCTTCGGCGGAATTCCACTGACCCCGGAGATCGAGGCTGACGCTTCAAAGCCTCTGGTGTACACGCCGCCTGTCGACGGCATCTACACGGCCGGACTTGGCGGAATCGGCAAACCGGAATGTATAAGCTGTTCTGCGCTATTCACTCCACCCGGTTCAGCGGGGATGGAGCGCGCAGGTTTTGTCTCAATGGATCTCGTCGTTTCGGCGAATGGGACACTGACGAAGGCCAACGTTCTGGAAAGCTCGAGCACTTCATTTTCGTCCCGATTTCAAAAAGACTTTCACCAGAAGCACTTCAGCCCGGCTCTCGCGCCGGACGGCTCGCCCGTAAATGTTCGAGCACACTTCCGATACTCAGTGGTTCTCCTGGAGATAAATGTTCTTACGGATGGCAGCGCTGGTGAGACCAGGGTGGTGGAAAGCCCCGATCCCCATCTGTCGGAGCTTGCGCTTCACACGGTCAAGGCTTGGAAGTTCATACCAGCTACCGGCTCCGGCGGAAAACCCTTCGCTCATACCACGACCGTCGAAATCAGCTTCCATTTAGTTAAATAGTGTTCAAGCTCGTCCGTTTTGTTAGCCCGCCAACTCCTGATTAACGCCCTTACCGGACAAGTGGAGTTTGATCGAAATTGCGTGCGACTCTATGAAATCCCGTGAAATTCGTAACCGCAATATTTCACGAAACCGTACCCCTGTAACTGACTGAATCCGAAGGGTCTATAAAATCCATCCGATTCTCTTGAACATTCACTCGCCAAATCCTACTTTTCTATTAAATAAGGTTCGCTTGTCGTGAAATAACGCTTCGCGGCGAACGGGGCCAATATTGAATTCTACGATGACTAGATTCGACGTGACGAATTCGATGAAAAGCGGCAGTTTCGCTCTAGCCTATCCCCTATCCCTGCGGCGAATTGACCGGGATTTGGGGCGCGCCTATACTGGAATTCTGGGGATTACGAAGCGAAGGAGACTGTGGCCGTGGAAAATCCTGTCATTTTGAGTGCGGTGCGGACGCCGATTGGGAAATTTATGGGCGGCCTGGCGCCGTTGTCCGCGACGGAATTGGGCGCGAAGGTGGTGGCGGAAGTGGTGCGCCGGGCGGGAATTGAGCCGGGAATCGTGGATGAAGCGATTTTGGGGAATGTGGTACAGGCCGGGCTAGGGCAGAATCCGGCGCGGCAGGCGGCGTTGCGCGGAGGGTTGAACCCACGCGTAGCCGCAATGACTATTAATAAGGTATGCGGATCCGGGCTGAAGGCGGTGGGGCTGGCGGCGCAGGCGGTGCAGCTAGGCGAATCGGAAGTGGTGGTGGCGGGCGGGATGGAGTCGATGTCGAACTGCCCGTATCTGCTGAAGGGCGCGCGTACGGGATTCCGGCTGGGCAATCAGGAAATGATCGACTCGATGATTAATGATGGATTGTGGGACGTTTACGAGAATTACCACATGGGCGTGACCGGCGAGAACGTGGCGGAGAAATATAAAATTTCGAGGGAGAAGCAGGACCGGTTCGCGTTCGAGAGCCATCAAAAGGCGATTCGGGCGATCAAATCGTGTTTCTTTGGCGAGCAGATTGTGCCGGTGGCGATTCCGCAGAAGAAAGGCGATCCGGTGATTATTAAGACGGATGAATCGCCGCGCGAAGATACTTCGATGGAGGCGCTGGGCAAGTTGAAGCCGGCGTTCAAGAAAGATGGGACGGTGACGGCAGGGAATGCTCCGGGAACGAATGATGGGGCGGCGGCGGTGATTGTGACCAGCGAAGCGAACGCGGCGAAGCTGGGAAAAAAGCCGATGGCACGGATTGTGGCGCAGGCGGTGAGCGGCGTGGAACCGAAGTGGGTGATGATGGCGCCGGTGGAAGCGGTGGAGAAGCTGCTGGCAAAAACCGGATGGGATCGCGACAAGGACGTCGACCTGATTGAATTAAACGAGGCGTTTGCGGTGGCGGCGATTGCGGTGACGCGCGAGCTGCGGCTGAATCCGGAAAAGGTAAATGTGAATGGCGGCGCGGTGGCGCTGGGGCATCCAATTGGGGCGTCGGGCGCGCGGGTACTGGTGACGCTGCTGTATGAATTGCAGCGGCGGAATTTGAAGCGAGGCATTGCGGCATTGTGTTTGGGCGGCGGGAATGCTGTGGCGCTGGCCGTTGAGCGTTATTAAACGTTAAGCTCCGCGGGCTGCTCTCGCGGGTAACGTTTATCATTGAGGTTACGTCCCTCTCAGTGTAGTTACGGTTACGCCGGAGGGGCGTCCATGAGAACGATTCTAGCGATACTTCTACTTGCAGGATCTGCTGGCGCACAAAGTGCGCCGGCGACGAGTGACGCGAGTCCAGTCTGCGCCAGCCTGCCCAACACTACATTCGAGGTTAAGACGGACAACGGCGGGCATAACGCCTCTCCGGTGGCCGGTAAGGCGATCGTTTATTTCCTGCAGGACGACTCGAATTTCGTGGCCAGGCCCCGGCCGACCACTCGATTCGCGGTGGATGGAGGGTGGGTGGGCGCGACGCACAGCGATTCTTATTTTTATTTTCCGGTCGACGCCGGGGAGCATCATTTGTGCGCGATCTGGCAGGCGGGAGGCTTAGACGCGGCCGTCCGATCGGGTGCCGCACATTTCACGGCGGAAGCCGGTCATGTTTATTATTTTCGGGCGCAGAATAGTTCGCGGCAGGATGGGGTACGGACGATCGAGTTCGGGCGAGTGGACAGCGACGAAGCGAAATTGCTGATTCGCCAGTACGCTTTCAGCAGTTCTTCTGTTAAAAAGTGACACGGATGGATGAGCCGAAATTCCGGGTGGAGGACTGATGTCGGTTGATTCGATCAACACGGTGGCGGTGCTGGGCGCGGGGACGATGGGGAATGGGATCGCGCATGTGTTTGCGCGTTCGGGGTACCGGGTGATTTTGCGGGACGTGGAAAAAAAATATCTCGACCGCGGGATTGAGACAATCACCAAGAATCTCGACCGCGAAGTGAAGAAAGGAAAAATTACGGAAGCGGATAAGCCGGCGGTGCTGGGACGCATCGAGGCGACAACCGATGCGGGTGCGTTGGCGGCTGCGGATTTTGCGGTGGAGGCGGTGCCGGAGGAGTTGGATTTGAAAGTGCGGCTGCTGAAGGAAGTGGACGCGGTGTTGCGGCCGGGCGTGATTCTGGCGAGCAATACTTCGTCGATTTCGATCACGCAGCTGGGGGCGCGGACTTCCCGGCCGGAACGATTTGTGGGGATGCACTTCATGAATCCGGTGCCGGTGATGACTTTGGTGGAAGTGATTCGCGGATTGGCGACCAGTGACGAAACATTTCAGACGACGGTGGCGCTGTGCGAGAAATTAGAAAAGAAACCGGTGGCGGTGAACGACGCGCCCGGATTTGTGTCGAACCGGGTGCTGATGCCGCTGATCAATGAGGCGGCGTTTACGGTGATGGAAGGCGTGGCGACTCCGGAAGCGGTGGACGCGGTAATGAAATTGGGGATGAACCATCCGATGGGGCCGCTGGAATTGGCGGACTTTATCGGACTGGATGTGTGCGTGAATATTTTGGACGTGCTGCAAACGGGTTTTGGCGATCCGAAATACCGGGCTTGTCCTTTGCTGCGGAAATATGTGGCGGCGGGGTGGTTGGGGCGGAAGTCGGGACGCGGATTTTATAAATATTAGGCGTGGCGGTGGCGTCGTGGGGAGTGCGCGAACGGCGCGGAGGACGCGCAATCACGAAGCTCCGACCCCTCTAAGCCCGCTCTTTCCTTGGCGATGTTTCGGCACGGCTGAGGCCGGGCGCTGACGAAAGGCGGATTCGCGGCGGGCGTGGTTCGAGCGGGATGAGGCGCAGTTTTCGGCGCGGGAGCGTGAAAAGCAGATCCTTCGCGGCGCTCGGGATGACATTTGGTTTGGTGTTGGGCCTGACGAACGTGCCGTTTTGACATGACATTCGGAACGACCTCCTTCGATTTGTTTCTTCCTGCACTCAACCAGGTTGGATGCGCGAGCGTCAAGACGGATACATCGCTGCGCTTCCTACTTGCGTCAGGGCAGGCTTGATGACAGTCGCGTTAATTTGAGGGCGAGATTTTAGATCCCGCCCTCAATGAGTTGGAGACAGCTTCTTCTTTGCTCGCTTTACACCGCTCTACTTCGCCTGGATTCGAACTACGGCAAATAAAATCACAGCGAGCGCAGGAAATTGAGGAGGTCCTGTTGCGCTTGCGGTGGGAGGCGGTTGTAGTTGCTGATTACTTTGCTGGCTTCGGAGCCTTGGCTCGAATGCTGCTGGATGGCGTTGACCAATCCTCCATTCGCTGGACCGGAGCGGCCATCGTGCAGGAAGAACACGCGCTGGCCGACGCCCCACAGCGGCGCGGTGCGGAATTCGTCGCCGGCGGCGGCGCCTTGGGAAACATTGTCGGCAAGCCCGGAACCCATGTTGTGGACCAGCAAATCGGAATAGAGATTTGCGGGTTGATTGCTGAGCGCGGCGGTGAAGCTTGAGCCCGCGGTTTGGAGTGACGGGGTGTGGCACATGGTGCAGCCGACAGCGCTGAACATGGCCTCGCCATTTTGAATGGAATGCGCGGAAGGATTGTTGGAAATGCCCGCAGCGGAAGGAGCGGGAGGAGCGAGGAAGCGCGAGAACATGGCGAAGGCCACGACGTCGCTAGTGACAGCGGCGCCGGAGCTGTTGAAATTAGTCTGATCTTCCGGCGTCGGGTTGTAGAGACACGAAGCCGGAGGATTGGCGCGTTTAGTCTGGAAGAGTTCGTTGGTGACGCCCATTTCAACGTTGTAGGCTTCGCCGGCGAAAATCTCGAGAGATTTGTTTTGAGCTTTCCAGCCGAAACGAGTGATGGAACCGTCGTTGCCGCTGTAGTTGGGATGGCCGGAAATGCCGAGCGCGGACTTGGCTTGAGCGTTCGCGGCCATGTTGGCGAGGATGGTGGCGTCGGCGATATTTTCGATCAGGCCCCCGCCGAAAGTGGGCGTGGGGATGCGGAAGATCAAATTATTCTCGCGCTGCGCCTGGGCGAAGTTGGGCTGAGACATTACGCAGCCAACGGCGTCGCCACGGCCGGCGATGGAGAAGACGTCGTGCACGCCGCCGTCGGCGACTTGAGTGTTGACCGAGCCGTTGGAATTAACGGCGTAGGGGAAGCGGGCTTCGCGCACTGGACCATCAGCGGCGATGAAGAAGGGAACCTGGTTCGCGGCGCCGTAATCGTAGCCGACGGTGGTTTGCGGATTCTGGCCGACAAATGGATACGCGGTGGCGCTGGGGCTGGTGCCGCCGACCGTGGGCTGGGCGTGACAACTGGCGCAACTGTTGGAATTGTATCCGGGACCGAGGCCGGAGCCGGGTTCGCCGGGCGCGGCGCCGCTGACCGAATCGATTTGCGTGAAGCGGGCGAGGCCGTCCTGGAAGAATTGGAGCTGCGACGGGGAGAGGGTAGAGAGCGGCTGGCCGGCGTTGACGCTTCCGGCACGCACGCCGGGATCGAGCGCGGTTGAATTGTTGCTGGTGGTCGAGGCCGAGCCAGGATTGTTTTGGGGCAGCGCGACGGTGGTCAGCGTGGACGAGAGAATGAGCGAGGCGAGCGCGAACGGAAATCTAAAACGCTTTCCGAAATGCATTTCGTTCCTCCTTCTTGCGGACTTGCGGCGGACGGACCGGCACAGACCTGGCGGGCGCACTCCCTGCTTGAAACCTTGGAGTTAAATGGCGGGGTGAAATAACTCGCGGACGGTTTTGGCTGCTTTTATTTTCGGTGGTGCAGAACGTACAACCTATCTGGTGAGCGAGACGATACTGCGGACGAAAAAAGTACACAAGCTGGCAACGGTACAGTTTTGGTACAGCGAACAAAAGGTGGCCGCAGGGTAGGTGTGAGATTTCGCAGTCTCGAACTTAGCGGCTTGAAGATTTGAAGCCGCTTCAGCGCCCCAAACGATATCCGCATTTTTGTGGCGGGCTATTCGCCAATATTTTCGGTATGCGCTGCGGGAAGATGGTGAATGAGCTGAACGGGGGTGCGCCAAGTTCCGAAGGCTGAGCCCTGCTGGAACGCGAATATGCCGGGAGCGAGCAAGACGCTCGCCAGCAAACCGATGCTCGCAGATTCCAGACAGCGGGCAGAAGAGGACACGATCTTGATGGAGAACGCTGCTGCGGACGCCCCGCGCAGGCGACGCAGGTTGGAATTGCCGGCCAGCCCGTAGCCCAGCTCAGCGTCCACATTCAGCATGGCGCCTCTAAAAGCATTGCTCGCAAAGGAAAAGAGCTTGGCGCCGCCTAAAGCCGAAGAAACGCAGACGTCGTGGCCAGGCACGGAGTCGTCCGAATTCTGCACGACTACGTTCTCCAAAAAGGCGTGAACCATACGCGGGCCGGAACTACCCTCAAAATCCGGGCTAGACAGACTGATGATGACGCAAAAGGATCCGACATTTCCATGCTGGAAATAACCGCAGAGAATTCTGGAGAAAGTGCGGTGAGCACGCTCCTGGATCGGCACGGCAAAAAGAGCAGGGCCCTTCGCTGAGCCGCCAAAAGCGGGATAGGTGTGGTTGAGGGCAGTTCGACCGGCGGCGATGGGGTTTCTCCTCTGCCGGCAGTATGCGCCGGCAATCACACTCGCACAGAAATAAATCGAAAGAGCGCAAAGCGTTCCCACGGGGCACAGACGGCTTCTGCCCAAGCGCACTAGTCGAAGACTGGTCGAAGGCCGTTCGAGGCCAAGCAGCGTTCGACGAGCACAACTTCCCAACGTTCCCGGTTGCTGATAGAATCGGCGCCCTAATCGGGATGCCGGGAGTCCCTGACGGCATTTATCAGCACCTTAAGTTGCTTTTGTGCTACATGGCACTAGAGCACTTTCGGGGGCCAGGTGTCTTGAAGGCCGGGATTAGTTCTTCTGAAGAGTTATGAAGGTTCGGTATGCCTTTACCCCTCAGCGGTTTATATCGATTCGATGAATTCGAAGTAGATCCGTCGAAGCGAGCCTTTCTGCGTAACGGCACCCCGGTTTTGATCTCTCCGAAGGCTTTTGAGGTCTTACTCTACCTGGTCGCCAACCCCGGTCGGGTGGTGACCAAGGAAGAATTGTTGCAGGCGGTCTGGCCTGACTCCTTTGTGGAGGAAAGCAACCTGGCACAGCATGTCTCCTGGCTGCGGAAGGGTCTGGTCGACAAATCTAACTACATCGTCACTGTGCCGGGCCGTGGATATCAGTTCACCGCGCAAGTACGAACCGAGGTACCGGCGGACGGGTCGCGCTTCATTATTTCCGAGGGCAGCGCATCGCCGGTCACAGAGCCAGTCTTCCCGGCGATTTCTGGCGCCTCCGAGAGCAGGGCGGTCCGCGAAGTCGCGTCGCCTGGCGCGACGACGCAGCCTGTTAAGAAGCAGCATCGAGTCTGGAAAATTTTGGCGGTGGTGGGAGCCGTAGGTGTGGTTCTCCTCGTGGTCGGCTTCTTCAACTACCGGAAATTGGCGTATGCGCGGTTGCGCCCGCCGGTCTCGATTGCCGTTTTGCCCTTCGCGAATCAAACCGGCGATCCGGCCAAGGAATATTTGTCGGACGGGGTGACCGAGGAGATGATCAACGGCCTGGCGCGGGTGGAGGGCGACAAGTTGAAGGTCATTGGGCGGACCTCCGCCATGTCTTTCAAATCCAGCGGCAAATCGGTGGCGGAAATCACCAAAGAGCTGGGTGTGGAGTACGCGCTCGAAGGCAGTGTGAAAGAGGAGGGGAACCATCTGCACGTGACGGCCGAGCTAATTCGCGGAGACAACCAGACTTACGTATGGGCTGACAGTTTCGATGGAGACAGTGAGCAGATTCTGGAATTTGAAAATCACCTCACCGACGCCGTCGCGCGTTCGCTCTCGCTGACTTTGCTCGCCGAAAAAGCGCCGGAGCACATTCCGATAAGTAATGAAGCGCACGAAGCGTATTTGCAGGGATTGTATTTTCTGGCGCAGCGCTCTAACTCGGGATTGGAAAATGCCTTGCAGCGGTTTGGAACAGCGGTGGCGAAAGATCCGCAGTATGCGCGGGCTTACGCCGAACTGGCCGTCACCTACAATTTGTTGGGACAGTTTGGCTGGATGAGTACCGATGAGGCGCACAGTCAGGCCCGAGCTGCGGCGCTGCAGGCAATTGCCGCGGATTCCAAACTGGCGGAAGCGTATGCGGCATTGGGATTCAACAGCTGGTTCTACGAGTGGAATTCGCGTGCGGGGGAAGACGAACTGCTGCAAGCCATTCACCTGGAGCCGACGAATGTTGACGCCCGGCACTGGTACGCGCTGATGCTGATGACTAGCGGAAGGCCGGCGGAGGCGGAACAGCAGATGCGCGCGGCTTTGGCGCTCGATCCAAAGGCTCTAATCCTGCGAACCAATCTGGGGTGGTTGCATTATACGAACCGGCAATATCCGCTGGCGATCCAGGAAATGGAGTCGGTGGTGCAGCAGAATCCAGATTTTCTGACGGCGCATTACAAACTATGGTGGGCCTATTCGGTGACACGGGACACGCCGCAGGCCATGCAAGAGCTGTTGGCGGTGGCGCGGCTGCAATTCAAAACGGACGATGCGAAAAAAATCGCGACGGCGTACCAGGAACACGGCTACGCAGCCGCGCTGGAAGCCGCGACGGTGGCGACTCACGAGGATCCCCCGTATTTGCTGGTCGATGATGCGCGGCGATTGAGCTTCGCCGGCGAGCAGAAGGCGAGCCTGCAGCAACTGAAGCATGCGCTGGATTCCCGCGAGGGTTGGGTGATCTTTGTCGAAAGCGATCCAGCGTTCGACGCGCTGCGGTCCGATCCTGAATATGTGTCGCTGGTACACGAACTGCACACCAGCGCAGCGTCGTCGCGCTAAATAATCTGCCGCGCCGCATCGCCTGCCGAAAAAGCCCTTAAAGCCGGGAAGTCCTGCACGTTCGCGTAGGGAATTCTTGCAAACACACTCGCGCAAGTATGCATGGTGCGACGAACGTGCAACCGCGCATGCCGCTGCAGAGTGGTAAATTGTTGAGGGAATTGGGGTGAGCGACGGGGTTTGAACCCGCGACCCTCGGTGCCACAGACCGATGCTCTACCAGCTGAGCTACGCTCACCGCCGAGTGAGGGAATAGTTTACACCAACTTGCGGGTGTGGCAACGCGTGGGTTGGTTGTCGCGTGGGGGCCGAAGGAAGCGACGAAATTCCGCTTTGAAACTGTCGCAATATTGTGGATTCAGGAAACCGCAGATGGCAGATTTCGCGTCTAAGTGGGTGCGGCGGAAAGGAAGTAGTCTGTCTGGGCTGGTTGATTGTGAGGGCTGTACGGCTGAATGTAAGCGGTGATAAATAGGAGACGCGCGTGGTGAACGGAAATTATAGACGTGTGGTTTTTGCTGCATGCCTGATTATTTTCTGGGTTGCGCCGGCGATGGCGCAACAGGCTGCGCCGGCGGGACAGGCCGCAGGTGGCGCGCAGTCGGCAGTGGCGCAGAGCGTGGGAACGGTGAAGGCGATCAACGGGAACGTGTTGACGTTGACGCTCGATGCGGGGACGGACGTGACGGTGACGGTGACCGTGACCGACACGACGAGAATGGTGCAGGTGGCGCCGGGCCAGAGAGATTTGAGGGCGGCGCCGGCGATTCACGTTTCCGATTTGCAGGTGGGCGATCGAATTATCGTGCGCAGCCGAGCGTCCGACGATCCGAAATCGATTACGGCGCTGGGAATCATGGCGATGAAGCGCACTGATGTGGATGCCAAGAAAAAGCAGGACTTGAGCGACTGGCAGAAGAGTGGAGTGGGCGGGCTGGTGAAGGCGGTGGATCCGGCAGCGGGAACGATTGCGATTGCGGGGCCGGCGGTGGCGGGCGTGGCAAAAACGACGGTGATTCACACGACGAAGGCGACGATCCTGCGGCGATACGCGCCGGACTCGGTGAAATTCGACGATGCGAAAGCGGCACCGATCGAGCAGATCAAGCCGGGCGATCAATTGCGCGCGCGCGGTGAGAAGAGCGTAGACGGCGATGAGTTTACGGCGGCGGAAATTGTTTCGGGAACTTTTCGCAATATTGCCGGAACCATTATTTCGGTGGATCAGGCGACGAAAACGATTAGCGTCAACGATTTGATCGGGAAAAAAGCGATGGTGGTGAAGATCAGCGACGAATCTCAGTTGAAAAAATTGTCACCGGAAATGGCGCAGCGCATCGCGCTGCGTTTCCGCAATGGCGGCGCGGATGCGGCGGGTGGTGGCGGAGCGGGCGGAAATGGCGGAGCAGGGAATGGCGCGTCGGGAGCTGCGCCGGCTGGCGGGGCGAATGGCGGCGGTGGATCTGCCGCGGGTGGAAGCGCAGCGGGTGGCGCGGGCGGCGGAGTGCAACGAGGCGGCGGTGCAGGTGGCGGCGGGCGGGCAGATTTTCAGCAACTGGTGAATCGTTTGCCGGCGGCGACGATCACGGATTTTCAAAAAGGCGACGCGGTACTGGTGGTGTCGACCCAGGGTACGGATACGGGCGGCGTGACGGCGATTACTTTGCTGGGAGGAGTGGAGCCGATGTTGGCGGCAGCGGCCGGAGTTTCGGGGCAGGCGGTGACATTGTCACCGTGGAGTTTGGGCGGCGCGCCGGCCGGAGATTTGGGCGGAGGCGTGCAGTAAATTCGCAGTGGCAGCGACGGATACCTTGTAGACCTACTGTTAAGCGCGCGACGAAATCATAATTGTTTTTACTTTCAGGAGATGGAATGAATCCCAGGTGGTACTTATTTTTCAAGATGGCCGCAGTGTTTGCACTGTGGGTGAGCACGGGTTTAGGCGTGAGCGCGCAAACGAATGTGGGCGCGATTCACGGAGCGGTGACGGATCCCTCGAACGCGGTGGTGGCGGGGGCGTCGGTGATCGTTACCGGCGCGGATGGGAGCGTATTGAGCGCGACCACGACGCAGCAGGGGACGTTCGATCTGAAAGGCGTGGCGCCGGGAAAATATAAGGTTGAAATTTTCGCGAAGGGATTCACGCCGTTCTCGCTGGCGGACGTGCAGGTTACGGCCGGGCAGATTCAGCAGGTGAATGCGGCGCTGGAAATCGAAGTGCAGCAACAGCAGGTGACGGTGACGGACCAACCGGGAGCCGTCGACGTGAGCCCCGAAAATAATGCGGGCGCGATCGTGATCAATGGAGCCGCGCTGGATGCATTGCCAGACGATCCAGACGAGTTGCAGACGGATCTGACGGCGCTGGCGGGGCCGTCGGCGGGCCCGAATGGCGGGCAATTTTATATTGACGGATTCACGGCGGGGCAGCTGCCGCCTAAAGCTTCGATCCGCGAAATCCGGATCAACTCCAATCCATTTTCGGCGCAATACGACAAAGTCGGATACGGCCGAGTGGAGATTTTTACCAAGCCAGGAACGGACAAATGGCACGGCGGATTTTCGGTAAACGCCAACGCTTCGGGGTTGAATACGAGAAACCCATTCTTCGATTCGGAAGACGCCGCGGATGCCGAATTTCCGGCCTATCACTCGGTGCAATACACGGGCAACATCGGCGGCCCACTCAGCAAAAAGGCGTCGTTCTTTTTCACCGCGGAAGTGCGGGACATCAACGACCTGGACATTGTGAACGCGCAAATTGTAAATGCCGCGAATGCGATTGTGCCGTTCAGCGCAGCGGTGCCGAATCCGAGGACGCGGGACAACGTCGGGCCGCGATTGGATTACGCGCTGTCGAAGACGAATACGCTGACGGTGCGGTATCAGTATTATCGCGACAAACAGGACAACGATGGCGTGGGGCAATTCGTGCTGCCCGACGCGGGATACAACATCCTGAGCACGGAACAGACCGTGCAGATTGGCGACACGCAAATCTTCGGCACCAAGGTGGTGAACGAGACGCGGTTTCAGTTTTTGCGCGAAGACAGCAACCAAGTTCCGTTGAGCACGACTCCGTCGATCATAGTGCCGCTTTCCTTCACCGAAGGCGGTTCGAGCGGCGGAACGACCCTCGACACGGCGAATCACTATGAACTTCAGAACTATACTTCGATCCAATTCGACAAGCATTTTCTGAAATTTGGAGCGCGACTGCGCGAAGTGACCGACAACAATTTTTCGACCGCGGGATTCAACAGCTCGTATACCTTCGCTTCGATTGAGGCGTTCCAGCAAACGATGCTAAATCCGCTGATGCCAACCGCGGCTCAATACTCGATTACGGGTTCACCGGTGGCGAATGGAGTGGCCAATCCGTTCGCCAGTGCGTCGGAGTTTGACATTGGACTCTACGTGGAGGATGACTGGCGAGTTCGGCCGAACATCACGTTGAGTTACGGGCTGCGCTTCGAATCGCAGAACGACATTAATAATCACGCGAACTGGGCGCCCCGGCTGGGATTCGCGTGGGGAATCGGCGGCGGAAAGACGGCGCCGAAGACGGTGCTGCGCGCGGGCTTCGGAATTTTCTACGACCGGTTCGCCGAGTCGAACGTGCTGGAGACTAACCGCTTCAATGGAGAAAACCTGGCGCAGTTCACCGTCACCAACCCAACTTTCTTTTCGGCAACGCCGGTTCAGGTTATACCGGGGCCCACGACATTNNTTTGACCAAATATCAAATCGACCCAAATTTCCGGGCTCCGTACGTGATGCAGACGGCGATCAGCCTGGAACGGCAACTGACCAAGACTGCGAACATGACCGTATCGTATTTGAACTCGCGCGGGTGGGATCAACTTTTCCAGAACAACCTCAATACGCCCACGTCTAACGTCATATTTCCGTATTACCTGAATCCGGCTTCCGGACTCCGACCATTTGGGACGATGAATATTTATGACTACCAGTCGGAAGGGATTTACCGGCAGAACCAATTGTTCGTGCAAGGCACGGTTCGCGCCGGTGCGAAGGTGACTTTGTTCGCGTACTACGTTTTGAACTACGCCAACTCCGACGCACTAGGAGCGACGACCTTCCCGTCGAATCCATTTAACATTAATCAGGATTACGGCCGATCGCCGTTTGATATTCGGAACCGCTTTTTTCTGGGTGGTTCAGTCGGGCTGCCCTGGGGATTGCGATTCAGCCCGTTCATGTTGGCTAGCTCGGGTTCGCCGTACAGCATCACGCTCAGCCAGGACCTGATCGGGAGTTCGCAATTCAATCAACGTCCGGCTTTTGCGACGGGTCCGGCCGGCGGTTCGATCGTTACCGTTCCAGGCTTTGGTACGTTTGACACACTGCCGACGCCAGGCGAGAAACTGGTTCCGATCAATTCGCTGACTGGCCCAAATCACTTCACGCTGAATGTGCGGTTGGCGAAGACGTTCAATTTCGGTCCGGAGAACAAGAGCACTGGCGCGAGTGGTGGTTCCGGTGGAGGCGGGGGCGGCGGGGGAGGACGCGGCGGTGGCGGAGGTGGCGGCGGGCGCAACCCGTTTGGCGGTGGCGGCGGTCCGGGAGGATTTGGAGGAGGAACGCCTTCTTCGAGGCGCTACAGCATTACGTTGAGTGTGAATGCACGAAACGTTTTCAACGACGTGAATCCGGCGACTCCGAGCGCAGTATTGAGTCCACCAATGACTACGGGTGGCGACGCGTCTTTTTCGAGATTTTTCGGAGTGTCTAACGGACTGGCACCTGGACCCTTTTCTTCAGGGGCGGCGAACCGGCAGATTTATTTGCAGGCGGGATTTTCGTTTTAGGAATGTGCGTGTGGTGCGCAGGAGAGGGAGAGGATAAGACCCCAAAGAAGTGTCGCACCTGCGGCGCTCGCGGGATTTTTGCTTCGGCACCCAGCCCTTACGGGCTGGGCNNTGTGCCGCGCCTACGGCGCTGATGCCGGATGCGACCCCAAGCCTCTTCGTCGTAGTGATTCGAGCGCGGATTAGTGGATGAGATTCTTCGTCGCTGCGTTCCTCAGAATGACGCGTCCGCGAGATTTTCGTTTTTAGAGTCCTACTGGGTGGCGGTAGGCATTACGAGTTTTTCGACGATGGGGACGGGCAACGGGCCTTCGTCCAAGACGTGGTCGTGGAATTTGAGCAGGTCGAAATTGGCGCCGGCTGCGCTTTGATATTTTTTTCTGAAGGCGAGCCACTCGCGCAGGCCCACGTAGTAGGTGGGGAGCTGGGTCGAGCTTAGTTTTACGCGCTGCAATTTTCCTTCCGCTTCGGCCTGGGTTTGGAAGGCATCCTGGGTCATCAATTCCATCGCTTGAGCATCGGTCATGCCCATGGTGTGCATTTTTATATCGAGGATGGCGTTGGAAATGACGCGCAGGCGGATTTTGCGCATGACCATGCGGAAGCGCGGATCGCGGTTGAGGAAGCCTTCGTCCATCATCACCTGGGCAATGTATTCGGCCCAGCCTTCGACGTAGGCGCCGTTGGCGTAGAGCGATCGCAAGAGGCGGCGGCGTTCGGGTTGAATGTTGTTGAGGTGCTCGAACTGAATGTAATGGCCGGGCAGCGCTTCGTGGATGCTGAGCCACTGCAGCGTGTAGTTGTTGTACTCGCGGAGTTTGGATTCGACGCTGGCCTCGGGCGTTTTGGGATCGATGGGCGTGACCCAATATTCAGCTTCGGCTTGGGGTTCGAGCGGAGGCGCGCTGTGGAAGCCGGCCACAGAATAAATTCCGCGGAGGAAACCGGGCGTGGCGATGACTTTCAGGTTGTCGCGGGAGCTGAGGCTGACGATTTTTTTGTCGCGGATGAATTGAGTGATGTTGGCGAGCTGAGACTCGATGGTTTTTTGGAGCCGGTCGCGGGTAGTGTGATCGTCGGAAATCTTGGTGAGGACTTCGGAGACGATCAGGTTCTGGCGCTGATGCGCGGGGAGCTCGGCGTGGTCGGTGTGCGCCGGATACATCTGAGTGTGCATGGGCAGTGCGAGGTCGAGCATTTCGGCGCGGACGGCGGCCATTTCCTGTTCGGCGTCGGCGAGGACCTGCTGGGGCGTCACGGGAGTTTCCATGACAAGGCGGAATTTTTCGTCGTAGAGCGGCTCGCCGAGACGCCAGCTGCCTTTGGTCGGGCGCTTGGCGAAATCGAGCAGGAGCCAGGTGGAAAAATCGTGGAGCGCGCTGACGGCGGGGGGCCCGACCTGGTCATATTTGGTGGCCAATTGCGAACCGGCGGCGATTTCCGCGGCGACGGAACCGAGAATCAGATCGACGTTGCCCTGATTTTCCTGAACGGCGGTGTTGATCCAAACCGGGTCGCTATCGGCGAGGTAGGGTTTCACCTGTTCCAGCAGGCGCGGAATTTGCTGGATGCGATCGAGAACTTGCGCGATGCGGACATCGTGCGGGGCGTAGGTTTGGGTCAGCGGAAGGAAGAGCGCATTGCCGATGAGTTCGACGACGGCGGTCGGGTTGTGGCGGTAGTTTTGAATTTTGTCGAATTCGAGAAGGTTGAGGCCGATTTGATCGTCGATGAGTTGCCAGTCGGCGGCGTCTTCGGGATCGAGGGAGGAGACGGGAGTTTCGGTGTGGAAGCGGTCGCGCCAGGCGGCGTAGAAGGCGCGTTGCTGGGCGATGGATTCGAGGCTCAGATCGTCGAGCAGGGCGTCGAGTTCGATTTTCTGGCCGGTTTTGGGATCCGTGTGAATGTGGTAGCCGGCGGCGGAGGCGCTTACGGGGGAGAGGGCGAGGGAATCTTTCATGAATTGATCGCTGAGGGTGGCGAATTTTTGGGCGGAGGAGGAATCGGTCGATTGCGGCGACGACGCGGGGAACAGAGTCATGAGTACACACAGCGTACCGCAAAAAAATTGTAAGGAGGACGAGGGCATGGGTTCCTTTTTTCGCGCTGTCGGCGACGCAGTGAAATGATAGCGGAGATTTTGGAATCGTGGAATGGGTGTCGGCCTGGAGGAAGACGCGCGGGCGTTGCTGTTGAGTGACGATTGAGGGACGTCGCGCCAACAGATGACGAGCGAGGGAACTGCGACTTGGATGGGCGAAACTTGGCCCGGTCGAGTTTTTTTAACTGGGGCGGCGGAAGGGGATGGGGGGGACGCGTTTGCGGCGGGTGGAGCGAGATTTCAGGCGTTCGCGGGCTTGATCGGCCCAGGGGCCCTGCGGCGCATATTTCAGGTATAGGGTCCATTGTTCGCGGGAGGCTAGGCGTTCGCCGCGTTTTTCGTAGGCCAGCGCGAGATTGAAATGCACGTCGGCGTGCGCGGGCATGGCGCGGGCGGCGCGGCGGAGATGCTCGATGGCTTCATCGAGCTCGCCGAGTTCTTCCAGGGTGCAGCCCAGGTTGTAACGCGAAATGCCGTTGAGCGGGTCGATTTGCACGGCGCCGAGGAAGGCGTTGCGCGCGTCGGTGAGGTGGCCGAGTTGGTAATAGGCGACGCCGAGATTGATGTGCGCTTCGATCCAGTTGGGGGCGAGTTCGACGACGCGCTGGTAATTCTGGATGGCCTGCGGCAGAGTTTCGGTGCTGGCTTCGCAATCGAGCGCGGAGCGGAAAAAATCCTCGGGCGTGGGCCCGGCCAACGCGTGAAGTTTGGCGGGTTGCGCGGGCATGTCGAAAGGGAAAGCCCACTGTTTCAGGAAAGGATTAAACGGAAGCTCGGAGCCCGGCGGCACCACGTGAATTTCGCGGCCGAGGTCGACCAGGCGAAGTTGGTGCAGCGGCACGGTGGCGGAGCCGAATTGTTTTTCGATCAGGGTCATGGCGCGTCGTACTTTGCGGGCCGGGACGTGATTTTGGGTCAGGCGTTGCAGGGAGCGGAGCGCGACGAGATCGATGAAGCTGTAAAAACGCTGGCCCCAGCGGGCTTCGGGGCAGATCAGGTGTAAGCGTTCCCAGTAGCGCAGACGGTTCGGCTCAAGTCCAAGAATGCGGCCAGCTTCCGTCCGCGTGTATCGTTCCGCCAATTCTAGAGAACCCCCGCGCCCAAGACGAACCTGGAATGATTATGCATCGGGAATTGAATTCTGCAAGTGGTACAGACCTGTGGAAAATAAATTTTCCTCAGGTGGGTGATGGATGAGGCGCTTGGGTGGGGTAAGGCGACACCTCGTAGGATGCCGGGCGCGCACGCACGTTACGAAGGCTCGCGCGAAAGGAAATGGGACGGAAGGCATTTTTTACGGCGGGGCTAAGGCCCCAACCTCCCGAAGCAAGGCGGATGCGCGGGCATCGTGCAAGCGGTTTAGCAAGGCTTGCGCGGAAGGCGCGCAAAAGGAAATTTGACGAGAGGCAGTTTCTTTGGCTCGGCTGAAGCCGTGCCCTGGCGAAGTACAACGGCGGCAATTTGTGACGCGGTTGGATTCTTACTTCGCGGATCGTAAAAAGCAGATCTCTCGCTGCGCTTCGGGATGACACGCGTTTTTGTTGGTTGCTTCGGTGATCGTAGGCGAGTGAGGTTTTGGTGCAGGGATGCTGTTTTGGAGTGCACGCCGAGGACGGTGGCGTAACCATAAGAGGACAGGGGTTTGCGTGCGGAGTTGGGCGGGTACGGGCGCTTGCTAGACTTTAGTAGGTCGTGATCGCGGCGGAATGGGTGTAAAAACCGCCGCGGACATGTTAGCCCGCCGATGATGGTCCTTGAAAACGCGGAACGCATGCATTTGGAACGGCAGGTCACCTTGGCGCGAGTCATATTTGCGGCTCTGGCGCTGGTGGACCTGGTGGAATTTCGGCCGCCAACTGGCGGCGGCATGGGCGCCCTCGCGATTTCCGGCGTGGACCGAGCGTGGGCTAGCGCGGCGTTTCTGGCGGCTTACGTGGGGTTGGCGCTGGCGATTTTGTTGTATGAACGCGGAACGTCGCTGGCGAAAGTCGAATTTCCCCTGCTGGTCGATTTCGTGGCGCTGGTGTGTTTTCTGTTTCTTTCGCCTTCGCTGGCGGCGTGGTGGTTTCTGTTTTTGTTTCTGGTTTTCGCGTTGTCGACGCGCGGGAATTCGCGGGCGATGTTGGGATTGGTTTGCGTGGCAACCGTCGGAATCATTTTCCGGATCGCCGCGACGGAATCGTTTGCGGTGCGCAGCGCTTGGCACTGGCTGGCCATCGGGCTCGCGACTTTGATTTCGGGGCTCGGTATGGGATTTCTGGGCGCGCGCGAGCGGCAGCATCTGGAACGGCAGCAATTCCTGGAAAAACTCTCGCAACTTCTACAATTCGATCGCGGCTTGACCGAATCGGTGCGGCAGGCTCTGGGCGAAATTGCGCTGGCGTTCAATTGCGAGCAGGCCTGTTTCGCGATTCGCGACGAAGAGCTAGAACGGCTGTTCGTCTGGAAAATTCATCCCAACGAGCACGAACCGTCGGGACCGGAGACGCTGGCGCTATCGCGGTCGGAAACTTTTCTGACCGACTCGTTCGAGACTTCGTTCGCCTGGGAGTTTGAAGAGAATGGCCCGGGACGCGGGTTTGGATGGGACCGGCGGACGGGGCAAGCGGTGCGGCACTTAGCCGCGCCGCCGAGTTCAACGCGCCACGAATTCGGCGCACACGCATTCATGGCGGTGACCATCGATTCCGCAGGAAAGCCGGCGGGGAGAGTACTACTCCTGAACCCCAAGCAGAGCGGCGGGTCGGCGTTGAAATTCACGTCGGCGGACTTGCGCTGGCTGGAGCAGATCGTTCGGCATATCGCGCTGCCGCTGGAAAACGTGTTCCTAATGAGGCACCTCCGGGCGCGGGCGATCGAATCGGAACGCAGCCGGATTTCACGGGACCTGCACGACGGTATCTTGCAGACCCTGTTGAGTTTAAATATTCAACTGGACGTACTGCGGCATAAGTTCCCCTGGGCGCCGGAACAGGCAGGTTCCGAATTGGAAACACTCCAAAAAACCGTCCAACAAGAAAGCGAAGAGTTGCGTAGGATGGTTACAGATCTTAGGCCCCTGCGAGTTGAAAGCGCCGACATGCGAGAGTTGATGCTGGGTTTTGCGGAGCGCTTCCGCAATGAGTCAGGCCTGGCGGTGGACTTGTTCATTGAGGACCGGAGTTTGCGGATGCCGGACCGGATTTGCCGGGAATTGTTTCAGATTTATCGTGAATCGCTGAACAACATAAAAAAGCATGCGAAAGCGAGTCACGTCGTGGTAAAACTAGGCCAAGATGAGGCGAAAGTGTCGATGGTTGTTGATGATAACGGCCACGGCTTCAGTTTCTCGGGAAATTACGCCAGCGAGGACCTCGATCGTCTGCGTCTCGGGCCTATTTCGATCAAAGAACGGACACGAAGCGTAGGGGGCACGCTGACGGTGGAATCGAATCCCGGGCACGGGGCGCGACTGACAGTAGAAATCCCACTGAATTAGCCGAATAAATGACGAAAGCGAAACAGGTGATTCGCATCCTGGTAGCGGACGACCATGCCATCTTTCGGGATGGGCTGCGCAAGCTATTGGAAGCGGCCGACGAAATCCAGATTGTGGGTGAAGCTTCAAATGGCGTGGAATGCGTAAAGATGCTGGGCAAGTTGAAGCCCGATATCCTGTTGCTGGATTTGCGCATGCCGGAAAAAGACGGCCTGGGCGTGTTGGAAGAGGTGAATTTCGATTCTTTGCCGACGCGGGTGATTGTGTTGACGGCGGCGGAAGATGATCGCGACGTGGTGCGGGCGATGCGGTTAGGCGCGCGCGGCGTGGTCTTGAAGCAGTCGGCCAGCGATTTATTGGTGAAGAGCATTCGGAAGGTGGCGGACGGCGAGATCTGGCTCGACAACCGGATGACGGCTGAGGTTATTGATGCTTTCAAGAAGTCGGCGGAATCGGGGCAACGCCGGGAGAAGCCGCTGCTGAGCGACCGCGAAAAAGAAATTGTGCAGTTGGTGGCCCAGGGTTTCCGGAATCGGGAAATCGGCGAAAAGCTTTTCATCAGCGAGCAGACGGTGAAGAATCATTTGCATAATATTTTCGATAAGCTGGGCGTTTCGGACCGGCTGGAATTGGCGCTGTACGCGATACATCATCGGTTGATCGATCAGGCCTAGTTCGTTTCCCTCCCGTCTTTCCTCAACGTTTTACATCGAAGAGAGATCCTTCGTCGCTGCGCTCCTCTGGATGACGGCAAAACGGCCGATTTGGGGAGGGGTGTAATTTGGCGCGGCGCTGCGCGCTGGTCGTTGCGTGGTGGCGGGTGGAAACGGCGAAAACGTGGAACATTAACACAGAGAAATGCGGAGAGAGGCCGGAGGGCACGGAGGGTGCTTGGTGGCGATCGAGTCACGATGACGAGTACGCGCGGAAAGTGAGGTCGGCGAAACGGTCAGAAATTTTTGAAGTTGTGCGCTTTCTGGCGCGAAAGGCATTTAGAATAATTGTGTAGTGCGGAGAATTCATGGGTAAGGCGGTACAGACGCCTGCGGGTCATGCGGGACGGCGGCAAGCTTCGCGGGAAATGATTCTGCTGCTGTGCGTGTTGAGTTTTTTGGTTTTGTTTTCGTTTACGGCGTTGGTTTCACGGATGTACCACAAGAAAGTGCATGGGCTGGCCGATCAGTGGTTTGCCGCGGGCGAAGAACGGTTGCAGGCCGGCGATTCGGCGGTGGCGCTGACGGATTATCGAAACGCGCTGGTTTATTCCCCCAACAACACAAAATTTCAATTTCATCTGGCGGAGGCGCTGGCGGCGGGGGGCCATTACGATCAAGCGCGGCCCTACCTGCTGGCGCTGTTATCGGAATCGCCGGGAAGCGGCGAAGTGAATCTGCAACTGGCACGAATTGCGGCGGCGAATAACGCGCGGGCGGATGCGTTGCGCTATTACCAGGGAGCGATTTACGGCGAATGGAAGGACGATGCGAATTCGACGCGCTGGCAAATCCGGCGGGAGCTCTGCGAATACTTAATTTCGAAGGGCGCCATCAATCAAGCGATACCAGCGGCGCTCGACCTGGATGAAAACACGCCGGAGAACGACCCGGCGCGGCTGAAAATCGTGGGACAACTGTTATTGCAGACGAATCAATGGGTGCGGGCGCAAGCGTTGTACCGGTCGTTGCTGCGGGCCGATCGCTACGACGAAGAGGCGACGGCGGGGGCCGGGCGGGCGGCGTTTGAATTGGGAGAATTTTCGGCGGCGATTGAAGATTTGAACCGCCTATCGCCGGAACGGCGGGAGCAGGCGGACGTGGCGTCGGTATTGGAGATGGCGCACCGGGTCCTGGCGATGAGTCCGTTTTTGGCTGGGCTGTCGCCGCAGGTGAAAGCCCAGCGGGCGGCGAATGCGTTGTCGATCGCGGAACTGCGCGCACAAGGATGTGCGCGGGAAACGGGGCAGTCACTGGTGGAAACGCCGCCGCGAACGGAGCTGCAAGTGGCGTATGCGACGAGCCAGACGATGCAGTTGAATTGGGATTTGCGCGACCTGCAGAAATTTCCAGACCGGCTGGATTCCGCGATGCAGACCGCCTTCGACATTGAAAACGCAGTGGCGCAGACGTGCGGCGAACCGCAAGGCGATAACCGGGCGCTGTGGCTGCTGGCGCGGAGCCGAAGCGCGGTGAACCGGTGAGCGAACTGACGACAACGCCGGTGCCGGAATCACCGGAGGGTTCGTCGGCAGCTGCGACGGCACCCGGGGCGCCGTCCCCTGAAAGTGCGCCGCGAGTATCCACGACCGCTCGTTTTCGTTCTCGCTGGGAAACATGGACGCACGAAGTTCTCACCATGCGGGAAGACCGCCTGTTTTTGCTGCTGGCGGTACTCATCGGAATTTTCAGTGGGCTGGCGGTAGTTTGTTTCCGGCTGGCCATTGAGTGGACCCAAATTACGCTGCTTGGTTCGTCGCTGGTGCCGTCATTTCCGCGAGTCGTGCTGGCGCCGACGATTGCGGGATTGGTGGTCGCGTTTTTGGCGTTGCGGGTTTTCCCGGCGGTGCGCGGGAGCGGCGTGAACCAGACCAAATCGGCGTTTTACATTTCGAACGGGTACATTCCGTTCAGCACGGTCATCGGAAAATTCATCGCCTGCGGGCTGGCGATCGGCAGCGGGCAGTCGCTGGGGCCCGAGGATCCCTCGCTGCAAATGGGCGCGGGGATTGCGTCGCTGATTGGACGAAGGCTGCGGCTCTCGCAGGAGCGCTTGCGGTTGATTGCTCCGGTGGGCGCGGCGGCAGGATTGGCGGCAGCGTTCAATGCGCCGCTTTCGGCGGTGCTGTTTGTTATCGAGGAAGTGATTGGGCAGTGGAGCGCCGGCGCGCTGGGCGCGATCGTGCTGGCGGCGGTGTCGAGCGTGGTGACCATGCGCGCGTTTCTGGGCGCGGATTCCCTGTTCCGGGTGCCGCCGTTTCGGGTGGCCGGCGCGTTCGAGATGCTGGCGTACGTGGGGCTGGGAATCGCCGGCGGATTTGCGTCGTTGATATTGTTGAAATGGATTGTGTACGCGCGGCCGAAACTGATGGCTCTGCCGCGGTGGACGCATTATTTGCAGCCGGCAGTGGCGGGATTGTTAATTGGGCTGATCGGGATCCGGTTTCCGCAGGTGATGGGCGCGGGCTACGCGATCGTGGACCAGGCGATGCACGGGCAATTCACCTGGAAGATATTGCTGGTGCTGGCGGGATTGAAATTATTGGCGACCGGATTTTCGTTCCTGAGCGGCGCGCCGGGCGGAACATTTGCGCCGACGCTTTTTATCGGGGCAATGCTGGGCGGCGCGGTAGGAGCGATCGAACATCATTTTTTCCCGGGGCTGACCGGCACGGTCGGCACGTTTGCGCTGGTGGGGATCGGGACGCTGTTCGCGGGATTTTTGCGCACGCCGATTACCTCGGTGTTCATGGTCATCGAGCTTTCGGGAAACTACACCGCGATTCTGCCGGTGATTATTTCGACGATGGTGGCGTACGGAATTTCGCGGGCGTATCAGAAGGTGCCGCTGTTCGACGTGCTGGCGCGGCAGGACGGCACGGTGCTGCCGTCGCTGGAAGAGCGGCGGGAGATGATGTCCTTGGCGGTGGAAGACGCGATGCGGCCGGTGAACGTGGTGGTGTGCGAACCGGGCGATTCGATTCCGGACATCGCCAGACGGGCGGAGGCGCAACCGGAGGTTGCGTTGCTGTTGCGAGTGAAACCGGGCGAGTGGTGGATCCTGGATCGCGACGAGGTGATCCGGATGGCGCCGGACGCTTCGCCGACGACTACTGTGATCCGCGTGAAATCGAAAGGGCCGCTGCCGTATTTGTTTCCGGATCAGACGTTATCCGAAGCGCTGGCGGTGATGGCGGACTGGGCGCTGCTGCCGGTGGCGAATCGCGCGAACCTGGCGAAGCTTGAAGGAATTTTGACGCTGGAAGATACGCTAATGGCGTTCCGCAAAGCGCCGAAAGAAGAGTAAATCCCGCGGGCGCGCGCGCCGGGCCACCCGAACATTCTCACGCGGCTCCGCGGGCTTCTTTGAGCCAGGCGATAAAAGCTTTCTGTGCTGGCGGAGGATGGGGGCGGCGAATCTGGGCGTAGCCGATTCGGCGCGACGGCTCGCCGTCGATCGGAACGAGGCTGCAACTCTCCGCTTTGTGCACCGCCATCTTGGGCGCGACGGTGATTCCAAAACCGCTCGCGACCAGGGCAAATACGCTCGAAAACTGATCGCTCTCAAAAACTGCGCCGGGATCACGCAACCCGCGGCGGCAGACTGCGAGAGCCTCGTGGCGCAAGCAGTGTCCTTCCCGCAGTACGAGCAGACGCTCCCCGGTGATCTGCGCCGGGTCAAGGTGCGGCCGAGCGGCAAGCGCATGCGACGGTGGAAGCACAAATAGAAGTTCGTCGCGAAACAGTTCGCTGCAAACAACATCCGGGGACGCCAGCGGAAGACTCAGCAGAGCGACATCAATTTGACCTTCCTGCAAACCTTCCACGAGGCGCGCGGTGATGTTTTCAACCAGACGCACCTCCACCTCCGGGTAGCGGGCCTGAAAATCGGCAATCCGCGGCGCCAGCCAATAGGGCATTACGGTGGGAATGGCGCCGATCGCGAGAGGACCGCATACGCGGTTGGTGAGGGCGTTGACCGATCGCTTGGTGTCGGACGCTTGACGCAACAAGGCCCGAGCCTGAGGGAGAAGATGCTCTCCGGCCTGGGTCAGACGGGTGGAGCGGCCACGGCGCTCAAAGAGCGATGCGCCGAGGCAAGTCTCTAAGTTTCGTACTTGTTGGGAAAGAGAAGGTTGTGTAACTCCTTCCTGCTCAGCGGCGCGGGTGAAGGTGCCGGCTCGAGCGACGGCCACGAAGCAGCGAAGTTGATCGAGATCCATGATCTATTAGGATTGCTTATGTGAGGCAGAGGATTCACGCTCTTCCTCAGAACCGAGGGTTCCCCTATCGTCAAATTGGGCTGAGAGCCTCCGCTGACGGACAGGCTTTCAGCTCAAAAGGAGAACTGAGGGAACCTTATGAACACTCTAAAGAAAGTCCTAATATCCGGACTGGCACTGGCGTCGCTTCTGATGTTGCCGGTGGCGCGCGGTACCGAAGAAAATCAGGCCACCAAACTCACCTTCAATCAACCCGTCGAGATTCCTGGACACGTTCTGCCGGCCGGCACCTACTGGTTTGTGGTAGCCGGCAGCATCGATCGCGACCTAGTCCAGGTCTTTAAGGCCGATCGAACTACGTTGTGCGCCACGATCCTGACCATCGATGCCGAGCGTCTCAGGCCCACCGAGCATACGGCGCTGACCTTTGCGCAACGCGAAGCCACGCCGTCCAACGCGATCGTGACCTGGTTTTACCCTGGGTCTAATTCCGGGCACGAATTCGTGTACCCCAGGTCGGAAGCGCGGCAACTGGACCGGGCCAAGCAAGAGACCGTAGTGGCCTCAGCGCCGGGCAGTTTCAAAACTTTAGTGAGTGGCGACTAAGCCGGATCCACTCGCTTCCATGTTGTAATCGCTGGCGGTGGCGGGCACCACCGCCAGCGAGGTTTTTCACCGCTACCCAAATCCTCAGGGGCAGATTCGGAACGCTGCGCGCGCGATTGATCTGAAACGCGATTAGGCCGAAGCAGCGCCCAGACCTACTAACGCTCTGAATTCGGGGACGTCGTGGAGGCAAATGAGGTCGCTATCCTTGGCGGCCCAATTCAAATTGCCGTAGCCGGCGGCGACTGCTTTTTTCAATGTGTCGAGTGCCTCGGCTTTTTTCTTGAGGACGCCGTAAGTGCACGCGGCGTTGTAGAGCGTGTTCGCGTCGCCCGGTCGCAGTGCAATCGCGGTTTGCAAATGGCGAATGCTTTCCTCGGCATCCTGACTGGAATTGGCGAGTTGGGTGGCGAGCAGGATGCGGGCGCGGACATCTTCCGGGACTAGCTCAAGCTGCTGGCGAAGAATTACGGTCATACGCTTGCGGACCGCCTCGCCTTCTTTCTTGTGACCCAATCTTTCCTGCGCCTGATGATACGGAATGTAGGTGTTGTAGTCGTCGCCGTTGGCTTCGAGGGCGCGTTCGGTGAGCGCCGCGGCCTCTTCAAATTTGCCGGAGGCGAAATAGGCGCGGCCCAGAATGTTCCAGGCGCCGTCGCAATCGGATTTCCGTTCGATGGCCCGCTGGGCGAACATGGCCGATTCTTCGTACTTCTTCTGGGCGTAGGATATTCGCGAGCGCGCCACCAGAATTTCAGGCAGGTCGGGAGCGAGAGCAGTGGCGCGATCGCAGGCGGCGAGGCCGCGTTCGATCCATTTCTGACTTTGTTCGCGAACTTCGTAGATCAGGCCGCAGAGATGGGCGATGCCGCCGTGGGCCAGCGCGAAATTCGGGTCGAGCTCGATGGCCTGCTCGAACATCTGCAGGCCGTAATCGTAATTTTCGCGGCGGGTGTAATTTCGGCCACGCAGATAAAAGTCGTAGGCCTGCGGATTTTCCGTGGGTTTGCGCGCGATGGTTTTTTCTTCCTGCGGGGTCAGCGTGATGCGCAAAGCCTGGGCGATGCTGCGCGCGATTTCTTCCTGAATGGCGAAAACGTCTTCGAGCTGGCGGTCGTAGCGCTCGGCCCAGACGGAATGGCGGGTGGAGGCTTCCACCAGCTGGGCGGTGATGCGCACCCGGCTGCCCGAACGGCGGATGGAACCTTCGAGGACGTAAGCTGCGCCGAGTTGCTGGCCGACTTGCTGGGCGGTGACCGCTTTGTCGCGGAAGGCGAGCATTTCGGAGCGCGGAAAAATCTGCAGCTGGGCGATTTTGGAAATTTCGGTGACGACGTCTTCGGTGATGCCGTCGCGAAAATATTCGTCTTCTTTGGCGCCGCTTTGATTTTCGAAATAAAGGACGGCGACGGATTTGCGTTTCTGCTCGACCGCATGCGCGGCGGAGCCGGAGCCGGTAGTGCTTTTTTCGGCGGCGGGCCGGCGGCTGGATTCGAGGTCGCGGCTGAGGCGTTTGAGGTCGGCGCGCAGCTCGGAAGCGGACTGGCAGCGCAGGTCGGGATCCTTTTCGAGGGTTTTGCCCAAAATATTTTCAAAAGCCAAAGGCAGCGCGGAGTTCAGTTCTTTCGCCGAGGCTGGTACCGAATGCAGGATGCCGTCGAAGATCACCGCGGCGGTGGCTCCAGCGAAGGGCAAAGTGCCGGTGGCCATTTCGTAGAGCACGACACCCAACGAAAACAAATCGGAGCGGGCGTCGAGTTCTTCGCCGCGGGCCTGTTCCGGCGACATGTAGGCGATGGTGCCCATGGAGCTACCGGGGCTGGTGAGTTGCGGATCGTCGCTGCCGCCGCGCGCCTGAGTGCGCATCGCACTGGCGTTTGCGGACTCGGCCGCGTGTTGCCCGGCCGGTGATAATTTCGCGAGGCCGAAATCCAGAATTTTGGCTTGCCCGCGTTCGACCAGAAAAATGTTGGCGGGCTTGATGTCGCGATGGACGATGCCTTTGGAATGGGCGGCGTCGAGTCCGCTGGCGATTTGAATTCCGAGTTCGAGCAGGCGCGCGAGATCGAGCGGTTTTCCGGAGATGTGGTGTTTGAGAGTCTGGCCTTCGAGCAACTCCATGGCGATGAAGGGACGGCCTTCAAATTCGCCGATATCGTAGATGGTGCAAATGTTGGCGTGGTTTAGGGAAGAGGCGGCACGCGCTTCGCGGCGGAAGCGTTCGATGGCTTGCGGGTCCTGCGAAATATCGTCGGGCAGGAATTTCAGGGCGACGTGGCGGCCGAGCCGCGAGTCTTTGCCTTTGTAGACCACGCCCATGCCACCGCCGCCTAGTTTGGCCAATACGTTGTAATGCGAAACATCGCGGCCAATCATCGAGGAAGCATCGGGCATGGGACACGGAGTTTAACGCAGCGGTCTGTGGCTGGCAATCAGGCCCGAGCGATGTCTAAGGCTTGGCGGCACCGGCGAAAAAATCGGGATCCTTCACGGTGATTTTGTACTTCGCGTTTTCCCTGGCAAGGTGCGCGTCGTTTTCTGCCTGGGTGGCGCCCTGGCTGAAATAGGCTTTGTAGAGGAGGTGCTGCTGGTCGTCGACCCAACCAGCCATGACTTCGGGAGGAATGTTGGGGTCGCCCGGCGTAATTTCGGACGCGCTGCAGGGTTGGCGGAGCAGGAGAGAATAGCGGCAAACGAGGTTGCATCATACACGGTGGCGATAGGAGCCCTAATGGGAACATCAGGCGGGCGAACGAGTGGTTGGGCCGGGAGCACGGCGAGGGCCGGGAAAGCTGAAAACCTGGCGAAAACGGGGTCGCGTACTGTGCGTTTCCCTAGAGCCGAGCCGATTGAAATCACACGATTTGCCAGCAAAAGCGCAATACGTCTAGTACTGGCGTACCGAATTAGACCCTGATAATTGAGGCTTTAGGCCTATTGGTTGGAATGGGGGATACGCCTACTCTACATGCGTGTTTAGGGAGGTAGTGTCCTGTGGCATCAAAAGAGCGACGTGCAACGCGGCGTTTCCTCATGCGTCTGCCGCTGACCGTGCGATGGACCGACGAAAGCGTCGTGGGCGAGGCCGCAACCGAATCGCGGGAAGTAAGTTCCCGAGGCCTTTATTTTCACTTGCCCAAGGGATTGAAGAGTGGCTCGCCGGTGGAAATCGTGATGACTTTGCCGCACGAATTGACCCAGGCGGGACCGGTACGCGTGCGGTGTTTAGGGCGCGTCTTGCGATCCAGTTCGGAGAATTCCGGCGACGTGGGAGTAGCGGCGGCGATCGAGCGTTACGAGTTCATGCGTAACAGCGAGACGGCGGCGTAACGATTTTGTTGGTGTGACGACGAGATTCTTACCCAGACCCTGCGGAGATGGGTAGGAAGGCCGGCGGCTTGGGTCCCTCAGCCTGGCTGCCGGCCAGCTTTTTATTGGGGTTGCGAGTTTTCCATTCTGCTCCGCGGGAAATCCCACTTTAATTTGCGGGCGTGAAGGTGTGCGTCGAGTGGCGACGGCGGCGAAGTCGTGCTCGTGTGGAGCAAGGCTTGCGCTAGAAGGCCGCGCAAGCGGTAGCGCCGCGCCCTGCCACGATTTGGTGGGGCTAAAATTCGCGGCGGGGAGGTGGTTGGTCTTCGCCTACACGGCCTTCGGTGATTTCGGCTACGACCAGGTTCTCGCCGCGGATGGGGATGCCGGCGATGCGTCGGAGCATGGCGATTTGGCCGACGTGGGTCAGGGCGTCGGCGATGGGGCCCTGGAAGATTTTCTCGGCGGAGAATTGGATGGGGGCGTCGGAGGCGAGGAAGTCGTCAAAAGATTTCAGGGAGGCGAAGAAGCGGGCCTTGCCTTCGTCCCAGGGGAGGACCGGGGATTCTTGCCATTTGGGCGCACCCTTCGCTTGCGAGAGCGACCAATCGAAAAGATCGCCGAGGTGGGCGAGAAGTTCCGCGGGGGTGCGGCAGGAGTTGGTGGCGCGGAAACGCGCGAATTCTTCGGTGGCGCCGCGCATGGCCTTGCTGCCGCGATAGGCCACCGTGGCGAGAGAGTGGCGCAGCATGTGGCGATTGGAGTCGTTGAATTTATTCTCAGTCATTTGTAGTTCTCCCTTCTTGCGATGTAAGCCTTTGCTTCTGCTATTGCCCGAGGTTCATCCGCAGCCGCCTCTTGATCCACAGCAGCCCTGTAGTATTCCAACGCTAGTCGTTCATTTGCCGGGATGGAGTTTCCTTGTGAATAAATTCGGCCTAACTGGATCTGCGCTTTGAACTCGCCTCCTTGCGAGGCTCTTCATACCATCGGATTCCTTCGGCCAAGTCTTTTGAAACTCCCAATCCTTCCATATAAATCCGAGCCAGGTTGACCATTGCGCGAGCGGCGCCACGATCCGCTGCCAACGACAATAGTCGAAAAGCCTCGGCATGATTGATTTCGACTTCTGTGCCGTCGAGATAGCAGGTGCCGAGGACCGTTTGCGCGACGACGTTCCCGGAATCTGCTTTCTTCCGCACGTCTGAGATATTCATTGCGTCTCGTATAATGCAGTGGTGCAATCCGAAACTCAAATTTTAGACGCGTTGCGGCGGTATTGGGGCTACGACTCCTTTCGGCCCCTGCAGGAAAAAATTGTGCGGAGTTTGCTGGCTGGGCACGACGCCTGCGTGGTGATGCCTACGGGTGGCGGGAAATCTTTGTGTTACCAGCTGCCGGCGGCGTTGCTGGCGGATCGCACGGTGCTTGTGGTGTCGCCGCTGATCGCCCTGATGCAGGACCAGGTGGCGCAACTGACGCAGATGGGAATTTCGGCGGCCCTTTTGAACAGCACGATTCCGGCCGGCGAGCAACGGGAGATTCAACGCAACGCAATCGCAGGGACGTACCGGCTGCTCTATCTTTCGCCGGAACGATTGGCGCGTGAAGACACGATCGCGTGGCTGAAGCGCGTGCCGGTTTCGTTTTTTGCAATTGACGAGGCGCACTGCATTTCGGAGTGGGGGCACGAATTCCGGCCGGACTACCGGCAGATGAGCGCGCTGCGGAAAAATTTTCCGGAGCGGCCCATCGCCGCGTTTACGGCCAGCGCGACGCAGCAAGTGCGGCACGACATCATGAATCAACTGGCGCTGCGGACCCCGGACCGGTATATCGCCAGCTTTCACCGGCCTAACCTTAGATACTTTGTGCGGGAATGCAGCGGGCAGGAACAGCCCGGACTGCTGGTGCGGGCGCTGAAAACGTATCGCGGCAGTAATGTGATTGTGTATTCGCCGACGACCAATCGGGTGGAAGAAACCGTGGAGTTGTTGAAGGAGCAGGGCATCAAGGCGATCGGGTATCACGGGAAAATGACCACGGAGCAGCGCACGCGTAATCAGGAGCGCTGGATGTCCGACGAAATTCCGGTGCTGGTGGGGACGCTGGCGTTTGGATTGGGGATTAATAAGGCGGCGGTGCGGGCGGTGATTCATCTGGCGCTGCCGAAATCGATCGAGCAGTTTTATCAGGAGGCGGGAAGAGCGGGGCGCGACGGATTATCCGCGGATTGTGTTTTGTTGTGGCGCAAACGCGATGTGGGATTGCTGGCGCATTTTATCGGGCAGCTGAGCGATCAGCGGGAAGTGAATCGGGCGTGGGATCGGTACAACACGATCAAAAGATTTGTGGAGTCGGCGAATTGCCGGCATCGGCAGATTTGCCAGCATTTTGGCGAGAATCCGAAGTGGAAAACGTGTGAGGCCTGCGATGTATGCGGGAGTTCGATTGAATGGTTGAAAGAGGAACGGAGACCGCTGGAGAAACCGAAGCGGCGGGGGAAGACGCGGCGTCCGGCGGCTGCGGCCGACACAATTGGCGCGGGATATACGTTTACGCGCGGGTCGCGGTCGGCGACGGATCGGAGTTGGGCCGCGGCGGCGGGAGCTGCCGGCGGCGCTGGGTCGTCGAGTGGCGCGGTCGACGCCCGGCGCGACGGGAGCGAATCGCGGTGGTGGGGCTCGGCGAAAAAATCTGGAGCGATTTCGGCCGGGGGCGGAGAGAGTCGCGCGGCCGCGCGTTACTCGGGCGAGCCTGGGGCGGACGACGTTGATCCGGAGCTGCGGGAATATTTACGGGAATGGCGGAGAGTGACGTCGAAAGAGATGAAGACGGCGGCGTTTATCGTGATGCACGATTCGTCGTTGAATGAATTGTGCCGGGTGCGGCCGAAGTCGCTTGAGGAATTGCGGCGGGTTTCGGGATTTGGGGAACGCAAGACGGAATTGTACGGGCCGCAGATTTTGGAGGCGTTGGAACGGTTTCGGAATGGGGCGCGGGCGAGGGTGGAAGAGTAAGTCTTTTTTCGTGGCGCTGACCTCAGGGGCTAAAGCCCCTGTTTTTTGCGGCGGGTTGATGTCGGAGCTGAAGCTCCGACCCCCTAAAAGGCTCAGGATGATTGGGCTGGGATTTGCTCGGCGGGGCGGTTCGCTGCGCAGTGCGTTTGAAGCAGATCCTTCGCTGCGCTCAGGATGACACTAGTTGCTTGTGCTGGATTTTAGCGGGTGGTGCGGCCGGCGAAGATTGTTAGATTTTCCAGGGTTGCGGATTTTTTTAGTGCATCTGGCGGCGAGCTGGTTGCGCCCCAGGTGATGGCTTCGCGGATTTTGGCTTCGGAGGCGGAGTCGAGGAAGCGGACTTTGTCGCCATCGCGTTCGATGCCGAGTTTGGCCCAGGTGGCGGGCAGGTCGACCGGGTGCGGTTGGTCTTTCATTTCTTCGTAGAGTGGAACGAGAACGGCGACGCCAGTCGCTCGGTCTCCGACTTCCAGGGCTTTCTGCAAATCCCATTCCTGCTGAATGTTTCCGCCGGCGTCGAGGATTCCGCGCAGCGCGTCTTGCAAACCTTTTTGGTTATTGGTTTTCTCGTGAATTTCGATGTCGGCGAGCAGGCAGAAAAGCGCGCCGCCCCAATAGGTGCGTCCCCAGGTGTGAGTGTGGTCGAGGCCTTCGTCGCCTGGGCCGGGCAGGCCTTTGGGCATGTCGCGCACGACTTCGAACCACATTTGATTTACATCCATGTGATGGGCGCGGACACGGGCGAAGGGTTCGACGTAAACGGAGATGCCTTCTTCGATCCAGTGATGGCGGTCGTCAACATCGGGAAAGGCGAGATGGATCATTTCGTGGGGGAGCATCCAATCGTCCGCGAAATCGGACCAAGTGGTGTCGGCGCCGACGTGAATCGAAATGTGGCTGCCGTGATCGCCCCAGGTGCGGCCGCCGCGAACTCCGTCGCCGGAGGTGGGAATGATGCGGAGCGAAGTGTGCGGGACGGGAAAGCGTCCGTAGTATCCGGCGACGGCTTCGGCGGACCATTGCACCCATTTCATGACGTCTTCCTTGGGGGCATGGAGCTGGCCTTCTTCGGTGGAGACGTCGATGCGCGAATTTCCGATGAGCACGGTGGAAGTCACGGTGTCCGCGGGGTAAGCGCAGGCGGCGACAAAAAGAGCGAGCGGGCCCAGCCAGCCCGGCGAACACAAGATGCTGCGAAAACGAAAACTTCGTTGCTTTTCATACATCGAAACCCCGCCGAGTACCTGAACGAACTTAACTAGGATGCGTAATGTCTAGGTCGCGGTTTGGGTCTTTGCGCATGGAGCGGGCGATCAGAGTATCGAGCGCGAATTTTCCGGGACCGAAAATCAGGATCAGGAGGCCGACGAACCAGAAGATGAAGGGGTCGGCAGCGACAAATTTGTCGGGGGCAGAGAAAAAGCCCAGGAACGATTCGCGGTCGGCGGTGAGGTAGGCGGTGGTCATGTCGATGAAGAGGCCGAGGGCGGCGATGCGCGAAAGTAGGCCGAGGGCGAGCAGGATGCCGGCGATGAATTCGAAACTGGAGACGAAGGCGGCGGTGAAGGCGGGCGCGGGGAGGCCGAGGCTCTGGAAAAATTCGGTGACGTGCGAGAGGTTGTGAAGCTTTCCCCAGCCGTTTTGGGAAATCTGCCAGCCCCAATAGACGCGGATGAGGAGGAGCAGCGGCGATTGCAGGCTGTTCGTGATGCGCACGAACAGGGCGTAAAGGCGTTCAATTTGATTCGTAAGATTGCTCATTTCGATTTTTTCTCTCTTTTGGCGTAGCGAATTTTTATTTGGGTCGAGTTTTACGATTTCGCGGAATTTTTGTCTACGGGCAGAACCAGCCGAGCGTGGACCAGGTCTGGAACCATTTCTGAATGAGCAGCGGACGTTCGGTGGCGGGCGTGGCGCTCTGGCGCAGGCCTGCGTCGATCGCGGCGTTCAGAGATTTACCGTCGCGCAGGAACGAAAGCATGGCGAATTCTTCGCGTTCGAGGCGGCGGAAGTAAACTTCTTCGCCCATCCGATGGACCGCAAGAAAGATTTGACTGGGTTTCATGCTAGCAACGGCTTTAACGCGTTTGGTTTTGTGGCGTTCGCTCATGGCGTTGCTGGCCACGCTGACATCTTCGGCGTCTTTGCGCACCTCGAGCAGTAAATCATCGACGGGATATTTGAGATCGAGCAGGGTGATGTAAGGCTGCAGACCGAGGCGCAATTTCGCAGGATTGGCTTCAGCCAGGTCGGCGGGCGTCAGCGGAGTTTCGCGTTTGCCGTCGAAGGCATTTATTTCGGCCCATTCGAGGCGGACCATGTCGAGCGCGAGGTGCTGGCGCGGGCCGGCGAATTTCGGATGTTTGCGGAGCCAGGGTTCGAGCTTCGAACCGATGTTGCGCATGGTGAAAGAAGTCGAAGGGTTATCCTTCAAATAGGCTTCGGCGACTTTATCAAAGGCGCGGGTGCCGAGGATGGCGCGGAGGCCGGGAAAATCTTCGGCGAAGCCGGACAGGACGCGGAACCAGTATTGGCGGTTGTAAATTTCCAGGCGCTCGAAAGAAGTGAGGCGGTCGTTGGGCTTGATGATTTTATTGGCGACGGCACGCATGGAGCGGCCGTTGGGTGCGACCTGGCGCATCCGTTCACTTGGCGTGAGCGGAGTCATCACGGCGGCCGCCATCTGGCGTTGAATCGCTAAGAGGTTCATACGGCGGTGGCCAGGGAAGCGCTGGCGAGAAATTGGTTGGCTTTCAAGGCCTCGTCGTGAACTTCGTCGAAGGCGGGAATGCTGTCGTCCCATTCGAGAAGGGTGGCGGTGTGGCCAACGCGTTCGATGGCCCGCGCGTAGAGTTTCCAGACCGGATCGATGACCGCGTGGTCGTGCGTATCGAGAATGTATTTGCGGTATTTGGAATGGCCGGCGATGTGAATCTGGGCGACGCGCTCGGCCGGAACACTGTTCACGTAAGTAAATGGATCGAAGCTGTGATTTTGCGAGGAGACGTAAATGTTATTTACGTCGAGCAGGATCCCGCAATCGGCGCGTTCGACTACCTCATTCAGAAATTCCCATTCGGTCATTTCAGAGACGTGAAATTCGGCGTAGCTGCTGACGTTTTCCACGGCGATGGGAATTTCGAGGTAGTCGCGGACTTCGCGGACTTTTTGCGCGGTGAGGCGCGCGGCTTCAAAAGTGTAGGGCATCGGGAGCAAATCGTGGGTATAACGGCCGTCGACGCTGCCCCAGCAAAGATGATCGGAGAGCCAAGGAGTCTTGGTGCGCTTGACCAGATCCTTGAGGCGGCGGAGGTGTTCGCGGTCGGCACGTTGGGCGGAGCCGAAGTACATCGAGACACCGTGCTGCACCACTTTGTACTGCTCCAGAATTTGATCGAGGATGCGCAGCGGACGGCCGCCGTCGATCATGAAATTTTCAGAGATGATTTCGAACCAGTCGACGACGGGTTTGCGAGTGAGAATGTGCTGGTAGTGGGGAACCCGGAGGCCGATGCCAATTCCGTAGTCGGTGTATCCGTTGAAGCGATTTGCCGGCATTACTGAATCTCCGCAGAAAGTTGAGAGGCGACTTGCGAGAGGCGAAAGCTCAGAAGTTGGGGGTCGAGGTCGATTCTGATCTCAACCCCCAACATCCGAAAGTTGATGGTTGAGCTTTAGGCCTTGGGCATCTTGGAGCCGTCGGTAGCGCAGCCGCCCTTGCCCTTGCAGGAATTCTTGCCCTTACAGCCGTTGTCGGACGATTTACATCCGCCATTGCCCTTGCAAGAATTCTGACCCTTGCAAGCNNCCGTGGATGCCGGACAAGAGATTCGACGCGTGAATCGTCGGGCTCGTGCCTGCCAGCAAACCTGCGAGAGCTGCACCAGCGATAAGCGCCTTCTTTGACTTGGTCATTTCGTAATTACCTCCGGTTGGTTTGAACAACTACATCCGTACTGATACTACGTGGTATCAGGGACGAACGGATTTCCCTGGCTGAACGATTGTTGTGGACTGGGTTGGGCTTCGGGAATCCGGATATGACCGGATTTTCGTGCGAAGCATACACCCAGCGAATCGACACGGACAATAGACTTTCGCAACATCGGTTATCTAGGACCTAAGAGCGCGAGTCGCCGCCCTCCTGTGATTGCCGGTGTAGCGATTGGTTACATTTTTTTGAGAGCCGGACCCGGAATCGACACGTTAGACGCCCGGATTGGGAAAATGGTGTAGCTAATCAATGACTTAGGCGGGGTGCACCGGCCGCCGGAAGGCAGGCTTGGGGCGCGGAACATCGAATGAGCATTACATAGTGTTAATTCACGGCGGTGGCGTTGGCCGAGGATACCGCGAGGAGCTTATCGATTTTGGCGGGCAGATCCGCGGGCTTGAAAATGGGCGGCGAGCAAGTGCGACTGGTACAGATGAAAGCGGCCGAAACTTTCAGGCTGGGGTATTGGACGTCCGGGTTGGGCAGGCGTCCGGCGGGACCCTGGCTGGGATCCCACCATTCGAGACGCTTGTAGCTGGAAGGGTAGCGGAGGGCCTGGTCGAAAAGATTCTTCGCGATGGGATCTTTTTTGGAGCCGACGATGGTGAGGTGCAGAGGCTCGGAGGAAAGTTCGTAATCGGCGAGCAGCGGGCCGGCGGCGGGAAGACGAAAGACGATGGGATCGGCGGCGACGTAACGCATGGCGCGTTCGGCGATTTTTTTGTCGGCGTCGTTGGCGGTGATATGGAACAGGAAATTCGCGGCGCGGACGACGTCGATATTTTCGTCGCGCTGCGGGTGCGGGGATGCGGCGCGATCGGTGGCGGATTTGGAGCTGTCGTAACCGGCGCCCTGCGGGTCTTTGAAATTTGCGTCGATGAATTTCATGGCGGCTTCGGCGTGGGTGAGCCACTGACGATCAGCGGTCGCGCCGTAGAGGGAAAGGAAGGCGCGCTGCATGGCGATGGTGTCGCCGAGGTAGGGGCCGTTGGCGTCGGTGGTTCCGTGGCGGAATCCGCCGCCGGGGAGCGAGCGATTGGCGATGGTCCAGCGCGTGGCGCGCAGCGCGTCGTCGAGGACCGCGGTGTCGCCGGTGGAGGCGTAAAGTGTGACGAGGGCGCTTATGGCCCAGCCATTTTCGCGGGCGTATATGTGTTTATCGACGCGCGGGATGCCCTGGGCGCGGCGGTGGGCGTCGTCGAGCGCGAAATAATCGGCGCTGTGATGGCCTTCGATCACGTCAGCGTCCTGGCTGGTGTAGAACGCGCCGTCGGGCGAGGTTAGGAAAGTTTTGAGGAAGCGGCGGATTTCCTGGGCGGCGTGGAGATATTTTGGATCCAAAAACTGGGCGTAAGCCAGAGAATAGACGCGCAGATTTTCGGCCTGCATCTGCATGATTTTTTCGAAGTGCGGGGAATTCCAGTCGCCGTCGGTAGAGTATTGGTAGACGCCGCCCCAGGCGGGATCGAGAAGATGCAATTGTTGGTCGAGAGTCTGACGGGCCATGGCCTCGGCTTGCTGGTTGCCGTCGCGGCGGGCGAGTAGCATGGCGAATTCGACGGAATCCCAATCCAGAAATTTTTGATCGGTGCCCCAGCTGCCGAATTTTTTATCGTAGCCGGCGAAATAATTGGAGACCAGCTTGGTGCGAATCGGCGCGGCGAGGATGGCGTTTGCGGGAATGGTTAATTTGGGCGGGGCTTCGACGGAGGGACCGGGAGAAGGATCGTCGATGATGGCTTGGAGCAGGGAGGCCATTTCGTCGGGGGCGAGGTAGCCCTGGCGTTTGACGATTTCGCGGCCGTTCGCGTCGAAGACGATGGTAGCGGGCCAGCCGAAATCTTCGTAGCGGGTGGACAGATCGGGGCGCGAATCCTGGTCGGCTTTCACCACGATGTAACGGCTCTGCAAAAGTTTTATGACGGCGGGATCGCTGTAGGTGTTGGCGTCCATGACGTGACACCAATGGCACCAGACGGCTTCGAGGTCCAGCAGGACGAATCGATTTTCGCGTTTGGCGTCGGCGAAAGCCTGGTCGGACCAAGGTTGCCAATGCAAATGCGGTTGGGGCGCGGCGGATTTTTGGGCCAGCGCGGGAGCGGCACATAGTAAGAACAAGAGCGAAGCGCGAAGAAGTCGATTCATGATGGGCACCTGCCTGATAGTACGCCCGCCGTCCGAAATCGGATTTTGATAATGATCATGGGGCCACTAACTGCGGGCGAATAAACGCGATAAGATTGCGGAAGTCGTGGAATGAATTCACTTTGCGCCCTCCCAGTCCCGCGCACATCTAAGGATTTATGCGAACCGATCGAGATTCGTCGAACACGCTTCCTCTGAATGTTTTTGGCGCGCCGGGTTGCGCGCCGTCGTATTCAATTCGAGATTTTCTGCACCGCAGCGACATTCCCTTCAACTGGACCGAACTGAAAAACGATCAGGAAGCCAAGGAAAAAGTTGGCGCGGCGAGCCTGCACGACGACAAACTGCCGGTGGTGTTTTTTCCAGATGGCACGCGATTTAACCGCCCGACGATCCGGCAAATCACCGAAAAGCTGGGCTGGTTCCACAGCCCGAATCGCAGCGAATATGACCTGGCGATTTACGGCGCGGGGCCGGCGGGATTGAGCGCGGCGGTGTATGGCGCGTCGGAAGGGCTGAAGACGGTGCTGATCGAACGCAACGCGATCGGCGGGCAAGCCGGGACGAGTTCGAGAATCGAAAATTATCTAGGATTTCCGGACGGCATCAGCGGCGCACAGCTGGCCGAACGCGCGCGCAACCAGGCGATCAAATTTGGCGCGGAGATTTTAATTGCGCGCGAGGGCGTGAGCGCCGAGTTCGTCACTGGGAAAGGGGTGGGCACGCTGGCCGACGGGACGAAAATCGTGGCGCGCGCGACAATCTGCTCGACCGGCATCAACTACCGGAAACTGAACTTGCCGCGGGAAGACGAATTTTTCGGGCAGGGCTTATATTACGGCGCCGGTTCGAGCGAAGCGGTGTTGTGCGACGGAGAGCATGTAGTGGTGGTGGGTGGAGGGAATTCGGCGGGGCAGGCGGCGCTGAATTTTTTGAAGTATGCGAAACATGTAACGATCGTGGTGCGCGGCGACGCGTTGAAGGATACCTTGTCGCAATATCTGGTCGACCGGGTCACTTCGTCGCCGAATATGACGGTGATGACCAACACGAGCGTGATCGGACTTTCCGGTGGCAGAACATTGGAGTGCATTGAAATTCGCAACGACCGGACCAAGCAGACGCAGCAGATTCCGACCAAGTGGCTTTTCGCCTGCATTGGCGGCGCGCCGCGAACGGAATGGGCGGAGCAAGTGGGAATTGTCCGCGATTCGGATGGGTATTTGGTTACTGGACCGGATTTGCCGAGGGACCTGCGGCGGGACGGGCGATGGCCGCTCGACCGCTCGCCCTATTATCTGGAAACAAATATGCCGGGAGTGTTTGCGGCGGGCGACGTGCGGCATGGGTCGGTGAAACGTTGCGCGTCAGCGGTGGGTGAGGGCGCGATGGCAGTGGCTTTCGTGCATCGATTTTTGGCTAACGGATAAGAAGGGAAAACAACGGCGCAACGACAACGGCAGAGGCCTGGAACATTAACACAGAGAAAAACTTGAGGGCACGGAGAGTTTGTAGCTTGCGCCGGTGCTAGGTGGCGTTGCGGACGGATTCCAGGACTTCTTGATTCGCCGGTGGGGTGGCGCCGGGTTGCGAAGCGACCCAGGCTCCGAGCTGATTGGCGGCCTCGTTGATGGCGCTAAGGGACGAGCCACGGAGATAATGATGCACCAGGGCGGCGGCGAAGGCGTCGCCGGCGCCGACGGTGTCGGCGACTTGAACCTTCAGGCCCGGATGTTTGTCGCTACCTCTACGGGAGTAGAGGATGCTGCCGCGCTGGCCGCGGGTGACGCAGATGAGTTCCAAGTCGTAAGAGGCCAGCAGCCAGTGCGCGGCTTCGTCGATGGTTTTGGCGGATGAGCCGAAGACACTCACCAGCGCGGTAAGCTCTTCTTCATTGCACTTGATGATGTTCGAAAAGCGAATCGATTCTTCCAATACTTTCCGCGAATAAAAATTCTGGCGCAGAGTTACGTCGAAAACGCGCAGGGCCGTGGGTTCGGTCCAGCGCAGAAAAGTGCGCACGGTTTCGTGCGAGATGCGCGAGCGCTGGGAGAGCGAGCCGAAGCAGACGGCGTCGGCGCGGCGGGCGAGAGCCTGCCACCGCGGAGTCCATTCCAGAAAATCCCAGGCGACGGGTTCGGTGATTTCGTAGCTGGGCTGGCCGTCGGCAGCAAGATGGACGACGGTGCTGCCAGTGGGGTGCAGCGGGTCGGTTTGAACGTGGGAGGAATCCACTTCGAGGCGATCGAGAACTTCGCGGGCTTCGCGGCCGAGGTGGTCGTCGCCGATACGGCTGGCGATGACGCCGGTATCGCCGAGCAGATGGGTCATGTAGGAAAAATTGGCGGGAGCGCCGCCGAGTTGTTTCTTGTCGGGGAATAAATCCCAGAGAAGTTCGCCGAGGCCGACAACGGTGAAGGTTTTGTTTTCCATTCTGGCGGTGGCGCGAAGATTCCGGGTAAGGCGCGCACCATACTAAAACAGGCGAGGGAGTCTGGCCATTGGATTCGGAGGCGGCTGCGACGGTGCCGGGCACTTGCGACGCGCCGAAGTGAAAATCGAAGAGAGATCCCTCGTCGGCGCGGCAAAAGCGGCCGCGCCTCTGTCGGGNNGGGATGACAACGAGAACCGAGGCAACGGTAACAGCAACGGCAAAATGGCAACAGTAGCGGCAACGGCGAAAAGCAATGGCTGCCCGGCTAACGCCGGCCGCTACAGGTGGAGCGGTGGATTTGGGTGGCGCGCTGGCTTTGGGGTGGGCGGCGCTGAATGGATGAGATCCTTCGCTGCGCTCCCTTCCTTTATCGGGGCAAGCAGGATGACGACCTGAAGGTGAGCGATTCACGATGACGAATGGCTGCGCCGGATTCTCCGTGCAGGGAGAATCCGGCGCACTGCTTGCGCTTTTTTATTTCACGACCAGGGTTAGGAAATTCGGATACGTCTGGGTCGAGCTGTTGATGGTGGTGCTCAGTGTGAGGGTGTAGGTGCCGGCGGGCGTGGCTCCGGCGGGACCTTTGGGGAGGCTGGCGCAGGCTGCGGAACCGAGCGTGATCAGGAAGATCGTGGCGAAGGCGACCGCAAGGCGGCGATTACGCTGCAGGATCCACAACATTCCGGCGAAGGCCAAGAGGAAAAGCGGCCAGCCGAATTTTCCGCCGAAATTGAAGGGCAGAGTTGCGCCGCCAGTGGTGGTTGCACCCTGGCAGAAAGTGGTGATGCCGAAGGCGACTTCGGTGGTGCCGCCGTTGAGTGTGACGCTGCTGGGGACGACGGTGCAGGTGATCAGCGCGGATGATGGAACGCAGCCCAACTGCACGGTGCCGGTGACTCCTGGCTCGCCGGTGAGGACGAGGCCGTAGAACGCGGTGCCGCCGGGAGTGGTGGTGGCGCTGGTGGAGCCGCCCGACGGAATGGTGACGGTTACCAGGCCCTGCGTGATCGTGGTGGAGTCCATGGCGTTGGCCCCGGCGGAGCCACCGCCGGAAACGCTGACGGCGTTGACCTGCGGCGACGTGGCGTTGCTCGCGACATTCACGGTGACGGTGATCGCGGGGTAACTGGCGCCGGCAGCGAGCGCGTCGGCGCGGGTACAGCTGTTAGCGACGCAGGTCCATCCGGTGCCGGTGGCGGAAATAAAAGTGAGACCGGACGGAACGGTGTCAGTGACGGTGACTGTGCCGGTGGTCGGACCGGCGTTCGCGCCGTTCGAGACGGTGACGACGTAAGTGGCGTTCTGTTGGCCCTGATTGAAATTGCCCGTGTGAGTTTTGGTGATACTTAACACCGGCGCCGCCGTGTTGGTGATGATGGTCGAGTCGGTGGTGTTCGCCGCGGCCGAACCGCCGCCGGAAACTGCGACTGCATTTATCTGTGGTGAAGTGGCGTTGGCGGCGACATTCACGGTGACGGCGATCGCGGGATAGCTGGCGCCGGCGGCGAGCGCGTCGGCGCGGGTGCAGGTGGTGGCGGCGCAAGTCCATCCCGTTCCGGCCATTCCAACGAGAGTCAAACCGGAGGGCGCGGTTTCGGTGACGGTGACGGCGCCGGTGGTGGGTGCAGCGCCGGCGGCGTTCGACACAGTGACGGTGTAAGCCGCATTTTGCTGGCCTTGGGTGAAATTGCCCGCGTGCGTTTTGGTGATGCTCAACGCCGGAGCACCAGCGACATTGACGACCGTCGAGTCGGTGGCGTTGGCGGTAGCTGACCCGCCGCCGGAAGCGCTGACAGCGTTTACCTGCGGCGAAGTGGCGTTGGCGGCGACGTTCACGGTGACGGCGATCGTCGGATAACTGGCGCCGGCGGCGAGCGCGTCGGTACGAGTGCAAGTGGTGGTGGCGCAAGTCCAGCCGGTTCCGGCCATGGAGACCAGCGTCAAAGCGGCGGGAGGCGCTTCGGTGACAGTGACGGCGGTGCCGTTGGTGGGTCCGGCGTTTGCGCCGTTGGAAACCACGACGGAGTACGTTGCGTTCTGCTGGCCTTGAGTGAAGTTGCCGATGTGGGACTTGGCGATGGCGAGCAGCGGTGGGCCGAAGGGATTGATCACAGCTGAGTCGCTTGAGCTGTTCGGGGCCGAGCCGCCGCCCGAAAGCGTCACCGTGTTGATCTGAGGCGAAGGGGCGTTTACCCCGACGTTCGCCAGGACGGTGATCGGTGGGTAACTTGCGCCGGGAGCGAGGGCGTCGCTGCGGGTGCAGACGTTGGCCGCGTTGCTCGGAAGGCCGCAGGTCCAGCCCGGGCCAAACATGGCGGCGAGTGACAGGCCGGATAGATTCGAATCGATCGCGCCAGTAAGTCCGGTCGAATCGAAAAGGAAGGTTTGGCCTGGCAAAGTGCAACAGTTTACGGTGAAGTCGACGGTGCTTCCGGCCGTGAGCGTTTCCACCACCGAGAACGGCGCACGCGTATTGACTGTGTCGCAGGTTTTGCCGTTGCCAGGATTGCAGATGAAGGTGGAAAACACCGAGGTACCATTCACCAGAATGCTGTCGGTGGTGCTGGTGGAATCCAAAGCAGAATAGCTTCCGGTGATTTCGTAAGTTCCGGACACTGGAGCGGTCCAGCGGACGGCGGCGTCGGTTCCGCCGGTATTCGTCGGATGCAACCAGAGCATGTCGGTGGGCACGGTAACCGTGCCGCAGCTGACCGTTAAGCCGGAGTTGTTGGCGATCACATCCGGGTAAGCCGCGTCCGACCAATAGGGAAGGCCGCAAGTAGGAAAGCCGGCATCCTGGCCGGTCAAAAGCGAAAACGCCGGTGGCGCTTCGACGTACTGGCCATAGCTCCACACGCCGTTTGGATTAGCGGTTCCCGAAAAACTGGTCGCAATGTCCTGGGCCACGGCGGTCAACGTGGTATCGGTGACGGTGACGGTGCCGCTGCTGGCTGCCGCATTCGCGGCATTCGATACGGTTACGGTGTACTGCGCGCTGTGTTGGCCCTGGGTGAAATTGCCGGTGTGCGACTTGGTGATGGTCAGTGCTGGGCTGGGTCCGTTGGTCGAAGTGAACGTTGCGGTCACCGTTTCGTCCGCGCTCATGGTGACCGTGCACGTGAGGGCAGCCGTCGGGGCACAGTTGGTGCTGAAATTGGCGAAGGTGAAATTGGCGCCGGCGGCTGCGGTCAGTATCACCTGGCTGTTGCCGGCGAAGGTGGCCGTGCAGGTTCCCGGGCAAGTGATACCTGCGGGTGCGCTGGTGACGGTGCCGGTTCCAGTCGAGGTGACCGTTAAGGATGCAGCTCCCATGCCCGAAAGAGCGATTGCCTGCGTGGCGGGCTTTGCATTGTCGGTGACTGTGATCGTCCCGGTGCTGGCCACAAACGCAGTCGGCGCGAATGCAACTTGCAGCACGCAGTTGGCGCCGACCGCCAGGGTGGTGGGGCAGGGATTCGCGGCAATGGTGAAAGTCCCCGCACTGATCGAAATGTTCGAGATAGTGAGTGGTGCGTCGCCGTTGTTCGTCAGGGTGACCGGCAGGGTGGCGGTCGCGCTGATCGGTCGATTTCCGAATGCCAAGGGGTTGCTCGAAAAACTGACGGCGGGATTCAGGAGCACCAGCCTGATCCGGTTGTTGAACAAATCGCCCACAAACATGTCGCCTTGATTGTCGACAACTACGCCAGTGGGATTAGCCAAGCTGGCGGAAAAGGCCGGGCCGCCATCACCGGCAAAGGCGAAAGCGCCATTGCCCACAAAGGTGGTGATAATTCCGCTGGTTCCGTCCACACGCCGGATGCGGTTATTGTCGGTGTCGGAGACAAAGAAATTTTCCGCGCCGTTTACCGAAATCCGATTCGGGTTATTTAGAGTTGCGCTGGTGGCCGGGCCGTTGTCGCCCCCAAACCCCGCGGTCGTCCCGCTTCCGGCGACAGTGGTGATGATCTGGGTCGTGGCATTGATTTCGCGGACTCGATTATTTTGGGTATCGGAGACGAACAAGTTGTCGTGGGCATCGATGTCCAGGCCGAGGGGGCAGTTCAGAATGGCGTTGACCGCCGGCCCTCCATCTCCGGAAATATTTTCGGCGGAACCAGGGACGCACAAAGCGGCGTTCCCATTAGGTCCGTTTCCGGCCACGGTGGAGATATTTTTGGTGGTGACGTCGATTCTGCGGACGCGGTTGTCTTGCGCGTCCACGAAAAATATATTCCCGTTGGAATCGACGACGATTCCTCGAGGGTCGTTGAGGCTGGCCTCCGTGGCGGGGCCTCCATCGCCACAAGGCAACGGCGTGGGATTGCCACACTGCGCGCCAGTTCCGGCAATGGTGGTAATCGTCCCGTCCACCACCTGCCGAATTCGCTGGTCGCCTGAATCGGCCACCAGTAGAGTCCCGGAAGGTTCGACGGTGACGGTGCGCGGAACAGAAATGGAAGCGCTGGTCGCGGGTCCGTTATCGCCACACGTTTCCTGCGGTTGTGGACACGGAATTCCGTTGCCAACCAGCGTCGAGATGACCTGGGTCGTGGCATTCACTTCACGGATTCGACTGTTTGACGTGTCGACGATATACAAATTGCCTTGCGCATCCAGCGCGGGACTCCGCGGATCGTACAAACTCGCGCTGGTCGCGGGCCCACCGTCACCCACTAATCCGTTCCCGACCGCCGTTGAAATCTGCCCGTTGCCCGGGGTGTACAGACGAATGCGATTGTTCTGATAATCCGCGATCCAAAGGTTGCCGGTAGCAGGATCAAGCGCCAGTCCAAAGGGATTCGTTAGAGTTGCCGACAACGCCGGCCCTCCGTCTCCCCCAAAGCCAAATCCGTGATTACCCACGATGGTGGTAATGATGCCCGTCGCGGCAGTCACCTTTCGAATCACCGCATTTCCACTATCAGCGATATAGAGGTTGCCGGCAGAATCCACGATCACACCGCCCGGCGCCTGCATCGTTGCTGCTGTTGCGAGTCCGCCGTCGCCGGTGTAATTGAAGACGCCAGTTCCAACTACCGTGGTGATGACCTGGGTCCCGACGTCGACCATACGAATCTTATTGTTGCCGCTATCGACGATGAAAAGGTTGCCGTTGGTATCAGTGCCGACGCCTTGGGGGAATTCAAACGTGGCTTGGCTCGCCGGACCACCATCTCCCGTGGATCCGGTGGCGCCCGTGCCGGCGTAGGTCGTGATGACTTTGGTGGTCGCGTCCACACGGCGAATCACATTGTTGTTGATGTCCGCGATGAACAGGTTTCCGGATGGATCAATGGCGATGCCTTGCGGAAAATTAAGCTCGGCCGCAGTCGCGGGACCACTATTTCCTGAAAAACCGCAGGTGCCATTTCCCACCACGGTGTTGATGATTCCGGTGGCAGTGACAATCTCGCGGATGACGCAGTTACCCCCGTCGGAGAAGTAAAAATTCCCGTTGGCATCAAAGGCTCCGCTGTCCGGTTCGTTGGTCAATGCGGAAGTCGCCGGAACGCCGCTCGTGGCCAGTCCCGCATGATTATTTCCGGCATAAATGGTCAGAAGACTGGGTGCGGCGGGCCCAGGAGTTACTTTGTAGATGACGCCACTGTCAGTCAGGACCAGAAGATTTCCCGCGCCATCCCGAACCACGTCGACCGGACCTTCAAGCGACGCCGCCGTGGGCGCCACGTTGTTGGGGGGAGGACTACCCGCGACAGTGGAGATTGTGTTCTGGGCCTGGGCGGGAGCGGCAAAGAAGGCGCAAAATCCTAAAATGACCAGTACAATACGCCGCATCTGAAAGCCTCCAAAGTCGTATGAAAACCACTTGTTTAATAGGCCCACGGATTTCTCATTTACAGTCGATTGGTGATTGGAAAATATTAGATCTACGGCACTTACCCCCGGCGCGGAACTCGCCTGAGCAGCATTTATGCACTTCGCACTCCAACTTCGAGTCGTTGGGCATGTCGATTTGAAGTCGCAGCGAATTTATCTCGGGCCGGAGCGTCAGCTGGAACGAACGGGGTCCGCGTTCGCGGTCGGGAGCCAAACCGCCAGGAGGACCCGGAGCGGGGGATACCATACACCGGACCCTGGGTTGGGGCAATCTTTAGTCCGTGAGTGCGGACGATGCGGCGGGGTGCGGCCTCGCTTAATGCTTTCGCCCCCCGCGGCGTATTGGGGCGGTGCTATCATGAGCAGGATGGCTCTTACATTCAGCACTGATTTTGTATCCGGAGGCCTGGTCCCGGCGTCAGATGTTTGCGGTTATTGGTGCGCGTATCGACTTGGCTGTTGTTGTCCGCTGGAACGCGGAGCTGGCTAGGTCGAAGCGAAAAGTTGGGATCGCGCGATTGGCCAGCCGCTCTTTGGAGCGGCTTTTTTATTGTCACGTTGGCGAAAAATGAGGACCTATGACGCAGAAGTTTAGTGACGCACTGGAAAAACCGATTGGGATTTATTACGAGCATCCGGAATGGTTCCGGCCGCTGTTTCAGCAGTTGGACGAGCGCGGAGTGAACTGGACGAAGATCGATATTCGCGATCATTCGTATCGGGTGGGCGCGGGGGAAGCGCCGTATTCGCTGGTATTCAACCGCATGAGCCCTTCGGCGTGGCAGCGCGGATTGGGCGACGCGATTTTCTACACGCTAGGGTATCTGGCGCAATTGGAAGCGCAGGGCGTGCGGGTCATCAATGGGTTCAAGGGATTTTCGACGGAGACTTCGAAGGCGCGGCAGTTGCAGTTGCTGGATGGGCTGGGACTTGGTTATCCCAAGGCGGTGGTGATTCACAATCCGGCGCAGGCGCTGAAGGCGGCGGAGGTGATTGGTTTTCCGTTGGTGGTGAAACCGAATATTGGTGGAAGCGGGGCGGGGATTGTGCGTTTTTCGAGCGCCGCTGATTTGGAGCGCGCGGTGGCGGAGAATGGACTGTATTTTGGAATCGATTCGACCGCGCTGGTGCAGGAATTTTTTCCGGCGCGCGATTCGCTGATTACCCGCGTGGAAATTCTGGGCGGCAAATATTTGTATGCGATTCAGATTCACACTACCGGGGAGACTTTTGATTTGTGCCCGGCGGACATTTGCATGAATGCGCGGGGCGAGGCGCTGACGCGCATCGCCTGCGCCGTGGATGCGCCGAAGACCGGGCTGAGAGTGGAGGCCTACGATCCTCCGGCGCAGGTGAAACAGGACGTGGAGCGCATCATGCAGGTCGCGGGAATCGACGTGGGAGGAGTGGAGTCGGTGATCGACGATCGCGACGGGCGGCGGCTGTATTACGACATCAACGCGCTGTCGAATTTCGTGGCCGATCCGGAAAAAATGATCGGATTCAATCCGTATGCGCGGCTGGCGGATTATTTGATCGAGGAAGCGCGGCGCAACGAAGCGCGGTCCAACGAAGCGCGGACGAAAGCAGGTCAATTGACGCAGGCGGGGGCACACTCATGAGATACGGCTACTGGCTTCCGGTGTTCGGCGGATGGCTGCGCAATGTGGAAGACGAAAACATGCAGGCGAGCTGGGCGTATGTGAAACGGCTGGCGCAGCGCAGCGAAGAGCTGGGGTTCGATTTAACGCTGATCGCGGAATTGAACCTGAACGACATCAAGGGAGTGGATGCGCCGTCACTGGACGCGTGGTCGACGGCCGCGGCTTTGGCAGCAGTCACGGAGAAAATTGAGCTGATGGTCGCGGTGCGGCCGACGTTTCATTTGCCGGCGCTGCTGGCGAAGCAGGCGGCGAATATCGATCGCATCAGCGGCGGGCGATTGTCGTTGAATGTGGTGTCGTCGTGGTGGGCGGATGAAGCCCGGAAATATGGAGTGACGTTCGAGCAACACGATGATCGGTATGCGCGGACCAGCGAATGGCTGGACGTGGTGGACGGCGCGTGGTCCAAGGATCATTTTTCGTACACGGGGAAATATTATCGGGTCGAAGACAATGTGCTGCAGCCCAAGCCGCTGGCCAAGCCGCGGCCGACGATTTATGCGGGAGGGGAATCGCCGGCGGCGAAGGATTTGATCGCGGAGAAAGCGGATGCGTATTTGATGCATGGCGATTTGCCGGAACGCGCGGCGGAGAAAGTGCAGGATCTGAGTGCGCGGCGGGCGAAATTCAAGGCCGAACCGTTAAAATTTGGAATTGCGGGATACGCGATCGTGCGCGAAACGGAAAAGGAAGCGCAGGACGAGTTGCGGCGGATCACAGATGTGCAGCAATCCGCTGCGGGGTACGCGAATTACCAGCAGTGGATTGCTGGGACGCAACTGGAGCAGCGGGTTTCGCTGGAAGATTATTCAGTTTCGAATCGCGGGCTGCGATCGGGATTGATCGGGACGCCGGAGCAGATTCAGGAAAGGATCGCGGGATTCGAAAAGGCCGGCGTGGATTTGGTGTTGCTGCAGTTCAGCCCGCAGCTCGAAGAGATGGAAGCGTTTTCAAAAGCCGTCATCGGCAAAAACGCAGGCAGCCTGGCGCGCACCGCCAGCTAACAGCCCCCCATGCAGGCTGCGCCCGCCATCAACAACGGCGTTACATTTATATTATAAGGACGATACTCCAATGATACTATCCCCGCATCCAGCGTAGCTGGACGCGGGGGCCGACTTGCGATGATTCCGTCTGGCGGCTGGAATTCCGATGAAGTTCCCGATTATCGTCGCCGTGGACGGCGGCGGGAATTGCGCTGGTTCATGGCCTCGCGGTATTTTGCGCCAGCGTTTCGGATCCGGACGCGCGTCCGAAAGATTCGGGCGCCTGGACGCCCGGCGCGCACTAGGGTCTCGCCGCCTTATTCCGGTTCGCCGGTTGATGACTAGCGGCTCGTCGGCCTGGTCTTAGAATTTTGGAGGCGCGGGGCGGAATCGAACCGCCGATAAGGGTTTTGCAGACCCTTGCCTTACCACTTGGCGACCGCGCCTTGGAGTGAACCACAACCGCAACTACAGTTCCGCTGCTATAAAGAGTGCCCCAGAAATAAAAAACCCACCTGCCAGGTGCATGGGCGGTGGGCTTCGAATCCAAAACGGTAATTGCGATTGCGATTCTAGCCGATCAGACCACCCGCATCCGGACACACACACCCTGCTCTGCAACAACAGGCTTGCGTCGCCGAGTGAAGGGCCGATGACATAACTAGAGATTAAGGCTTCGGGCGCGAAAGGGCCAATCAATGTTTTGGACTGTGCGCATAAGCGTGGCTTATGGCTTAGGCGGGCGGAAGCGCGGAGGGCAGCGCGAGTTCGCCTTCCCAGCGGGCGATGACGGCGCAGGCCAGGCAATTGCCGATCACGTTCACGGCGGTGCGGCCCATGTCCATGAGGGCGTCGATGCCGAGGATGAGGAGGATAGGTTCGGTGGGCAAGTGGAAGGTGCCGGCGGTGGCAAGCAGGACGACCAGCACGGCGCGCGGAACGCCGGCGACTCCTTTGCTGGTCAGCATCAGGGTAAAAACCATGAAGAGTTGCTGCGCCCAGCCCATGTGCATGCCGGCGACCTGGGCGACGAAGACCGAAGCGATGGCGAGATAAAGCGAGGAGCCGTCAAGATTGAAGCTGTAACCGGCGGGGATGACGAAGGCCACGATGCGGCGCGGGACGCCGAAGGCTTCCATGTCCTCCATGGCGCGCGGCAAAGCGGCGCTGGAGGCACTGGTGGCGAAGGCGATGAGGGCGGGTTCGGCAATCGCCCGAAGCAAACGCTTCAGCGGCAGGCGTGCGAATTTGGCGATGGGCAACAGGACCAATAAGAGAAAGGCGATGAGCGAGACGTAGCCGGTGAGCAGAAGTTTGCCCAACGGCAGCAGCACGGCGACACCGAGATGCCCGATGGCGTAGGCCGCGGCGGCGCCGACGCCGATGGGCGCGAAGTACATGACGATGTTGGTGAAGGCGAACATCGTTTCGGCGAGGGATTCGAAGAAGCGCATTATGGGTGCGCGTTTGGTTTCGGAGAGGCGGCCGAGCGCCAGGCCGAACAGAATGGCGAAGACAGCAACTTGCAGAATTTGGTTTTCGGCGACGGACTTGGCGAGGTTTTCGGGAAACACGTGGAGCAGGAAATCGTCCCAGCGCAGCGGCGGGGCAGTGGGAACTGCGGGTGAGGCGGCTGCGGCAGGGGCGATGACGCCGACGCCGGCGCGGCTGATATTGATGGCGGCGAGACCGATGACGATCGCGACGGTGGTGACGATTTCGAAGTAGACCAGGCTTTTCAGGCCGATGCGGCCGACCCCTTTGGAATCGCCGTGACCGGCGATTCCGGTGATGAGCGTGCCGAGAATCAGCGGCGCAACGATTACGGTGATGAGGCGGAGAAAAATGTCGCTGAGGATGCGCAAGTGCTCGGCGGCGTGGGGCCGGTCGAAACCAATTTCACCGCCGGCCAGCATGGCGAAAAAAATCCAGTAGGTCAGGGAGGATTTTCGCAGGCCGCCGGCGGCGATGACCGCGAGGCCCAGCCAGCGCACGAGCGAGAACGAGAAGTGAGGGCCGAGGAAAATCGGGAGAGTTGCGCCCACGACGAAAAGGCCAAAGCCCAGCAGCGCAAGGGCGCGCAGCGACGGATCGCGGTGCTTATCGTCTAACTGATTTGCGGGCGTCGAGTTCATTCTGGACATGGGCGCGTTTTCAGGCGGTAACGCGCGGCGCGGTGATACTACCGATTTTTTGTGGTTTCTCGAAACCTATTTCGTGTTTGTGCCATCTGTTATCTTCGTTCTTATGCCCATCATCAAAAAACTGGAATGTTCGCGCTGCAAGGAAACTGTCTCGGCGGAGACGCCCCAAACGCTTTGCCCGAAATGCAAAGGCTCGTTTTACGTGCGTTATGACTTGCAGCAGCTGCGTGGCGTTGCGGCGCGCGATGCGGCCATTGCGCGTGATTCGAAGAAGACGGCGTGGCCCGGGATGTGGAGGTATGGCGCAGTGCTGCCGGAAGTGAAACCGGTCACGCTGGGCGAAGGTTGGACGCCGATGATGCGGAGCAAGCGGCATCCTGGCGCGTTCTTGAAAGAGGAGGGAACGAACCCGACGGGCTCGTTCAAGGCGCGCGGGCTGGCGCTGGCGGTAACCATGGCGCGGCACTACGGGCTGAAGAAACTGGCGGTACCCTCGGCGGGAAACGCGGCGGGAGCGCTGGCAGCGTATGCCGCGGCGGCGGATATCGAAGCGAATATTTTTATGCCGAAGGATGTGCCGTTCGCGAATTACGTGGAGGCGATTGCACACGGCGCGAACGTCACGCTGGTGGATGGGCTGATTTCGGATTGCGGGCGGATCGTAGCCGAGCGCAGCAAGAGCGAGGGCTGGTTCGACATTTCCACGCTGAAGGAACCGTTCCGGGTGGAAGGCAAGAAGACCATGGGATACGAACTGGTCGAGCAACTGGGCTGGGAATATCCCGACGCGGTTTTTTATCCCACGGGCGGGGGAGTGGGATTGATCGGCATGTGGAAGGCGTTTGCGGAGCTGGAAGAACTGGGTTGGGTGAATCCCGGGAAGCGGCCGCGAATGATCGCAGTGCAATCGGCGGGGTGCGCACCGATGGCCAAAGCGTTTGACGCAGGCGCGGACGTGAGTGAGATGTGGCCGCACGCGGCGACGTTCGCTTCGGGATTGCGAGTGCCGAAGCCGTACGGCGATTCGATCATGCTGGAAATACTGCGCGAGTCGGAAGGTGTGGCGCTAGCGATTCCGGACGCGGAGATTTTGGTGTCACTGCTCGACTGGGCAAAAAACGAGGGAATCTTTCTCTCGCCGGAAGGCGCGGCGGCGACGGCTGCTTATGATCGATTGCTGGCGTCGGGCTATCTGAAACCGAGCGACCGGGTGGTGCTGTTCAATACGGGAGCGGGATTGAAATATACGGACGTGACGGCTGAAGCGATGGGGCTGAAACGCCCGACGGCTGCTGCCTGAAGTACGTTCGTTGCATAAGTTCTTTGGCTTGAGTTAGTCTGTGCTGGGCCTGTGAGATTTCGTATCTCGGGATTTGCTTTCTCTAACTAATGGTAAAGGGAAACTTGATGAACTCGTTCCGTCGCGCTGCAGTTGCCGCGTTTGCGTTTGGTTTGGTCTGCTGGCCGTCGTTCGCGCAAAAGCAGTCGCCGGAATCGGACATTCCGTCGGAATTCAAAGCGCCGACCGGGGATTACAACTACGTGAAGCGCGTGGAAATGATCCCAATGCGCGACGGGGTGAAGCTGTACACGGTGATCGTGATCCCGAAGGGCGCATCGCATGTGCCGATACTGCTGACGCGCACGCCCTACAACGCGGCGCACCGCGCGCAACGGAACCAGTCGACAAAAATGTTGGACATCTTGCCGCAGGGCGACGATGTTTTCGTGGGCGCGGGATATATTCGAGTGTTCCAGGATGTGCGCGGGAAATACGGTTCGGAAGGCGCGTATCTGATGACGCCGCCGCCGATTGGGCCGCTGAATACGAGCGGGATCGACGACACGACGGACGCGTATGACACCATCGACTGGCTGGTGAAAAATTTGCCGCAGTCGAATGGCAAAGTGGGAATGCTCGGTTCTTCGTACGAAGGATTTACGGTGGTGATGGCGCTGATCCATCCGCATCCGGCACTGAAGGTGACGGCTCCGGAAAGTCCGATGGTGGATGGCTGGATGGGCGACGACTGGTTTCACTACGGCGCGTTCCGGCAGAACAATCTGGATTACATCCGGGAACAAACTTCGGTGCGCGGCGAAGGCGAGCCGATTACGCGCGAAGGGAACGATGACTATACGAATTATCTGAAGGTTGGCTCGGCCGGAGATTTCGCGCGCGCCGGAGGCCTGGATCAGCTTCCATTCTGGCGCAAGATTGAGGCGCACCCGGCTTACGATGCGTTCTGGCAGGGGCAGGCGCTGGACAAGATTATGGCGGCGCTGCCGCTCGACGTGCCGATTATGTGGGAGCAGGGTTTGTGGGACCAGGAAGACATGTGGGGCGCGATTCACAGCTACGCCGCCGTGGAGCCGAAAGATACGCACAACGATAAAAACTTTTTGGTGATGGGACCTTGGCGGCATAGCCAGGTGAATTACGACGGATATTCGCTGGGGCCGCTGTTGTGGGACGGAAATACGACTTACCAGTTCCGGCGCGATGTGCTGCTGCCGTTTTTTAATCAGTATTTGCTGGATGGGGCCCCCAAGGCGGATACGCCGCCAGTGTTTATTTACAACACTGGGGAAAATCACTGGGACCGGCTGAAGGCCTGGCCTCCGACTTGCGACGAGGGTTGCGCGAATAAATCGAAGGCGCTTTATTTGTCGACGAATGGCGGACTATCGTTTGACGCGCCGGCGGCTGCGCCTGGCGCGAGTGTGGCGGGTGCGCAATACGATGAATATGTTTCAGATCCGGCGAAACCGGTCCCGTATTTGTGGCGGCCGGTGATGCCGGCCGGCGGAGATGCCTGGCGCGAATGGCTGGTGGATGATCAGCGATTTGTCGATGGGCGCACGGACATCGTGACCTATGTGAGTGAACCGCTGACTTCGGCGGTGCGGGTGAGCGGCGTGCCGGAAGTGAATTTGTATGCTTCGACCAGCGGAAGCGACAGCGACTGGGCGGTGAAGCTGATCGACGTGTACCCGGGGACGGTGCCATCGCACCCGATTATGGCGGGATACGAACTGTCGGTGGCGCTGGATATTTTCCGCGGGCGTTATCGGACGAGTTTCGAGCATCCGGCGGCGATCACGCCGAACGAACCGTTGCTTTATCATTTCGGCCTGCCGACGGTGAATCACGTTTTTCTGCCGGGGCATCGCATCATGGTGCAGGTGCAGTCGACGTTATTTCCGCTGTACGACCGGAATCCGCAGACGTTTGTGCCGAATATTTTTGACGCGAAGCGTGAGGATTATCAGAAGGCGACGCAGCGGATCTGGCACACGCCGGACAAGGCCAGCTTCATTAATTTGCCGATCGTGCCGTAGGCAGATCGGAAATGGGCCGAGCTGAGGATCGATAAGGTTGTTACGGTGCAATCCTCTGGCTGATGGCCAGGATATTTCCTTCGGTATCTTTGAACCAGGCGGTTTTGGCGCCGCCGCCGGTAGCGAGGCTGTTTTCCGTTTTTAGCCCTGGAAAATCGTACTCTTCGAATACAACTCCTCTGGCTTTCAGTTCGGCGACTTCGGCGGCAACGTCGTCGACGCTCCAGAACGCGGTGCTGGCTTTCGAAGTGCCGGCATTCGGCGTGGGATACATGAAGACCCACGAACCGTTGCCACATTCGTAGACCACTCCGCCGGCGTAAAGCTCCTTGGGCTTGAGGCCAACTTTCTCTTCGTAGAATTTTCGGGCGCGAGCTACGTCCTGAACCGGAATGTAAGGAATGATTGATGCGTGTTTCAGCATTTTGCACCTCTGGAGTGGAACGAGCGAGGACAGTCTATCGTTACGGTGGCTGGAATGGCGATGCGGTATTTGCGGTGGCTCGGCTGGGGGTCCCGCTTACCCATACGAGTCAATTGCAACAGTTCGAAGGCGTATGATTTGCAGACTGAGCGATACTGAACGCGCATTGGGTGTGACTGGCAGCGGGGCGCTGGTGCTATTTCTGGCTCGATCGGGGGGAATGTGATGAAGGTTTGCTCTGCAATTTTGCTGGCCTTGCTGTCGGTTTTGGTTTTCGCCAACGGCCTAGGTGCGAAAGATAAAGAACGCGCGCTGCAGGTGTCCGAGTTCGGCAAGACCAAAGACGGAGCGGCGATCCAGCGCTACGTGCTCAGCAACAAAAAGAATTTCGAAGTGGTGGTGACCAACTACGGCGCGTCGCTGGTGTCGGTGAAAGCACCGGATCGCAGCGGCAAAATTGCGGATGTGGTTTTCGGCTACGATGATCTCGACGGGTACGAGCAGGATAAGGCGTACATCGGGGCGACGGTGGGGCGCTACGCGAATCGAATCGCGAATGGCGAATTGGTGCTGGACGGAAGCACGTATCACATTCCCAAGAACAATGGGCCGAACGCGCTGCACGGCGGTCTCCGCGGGTTCAACAAGAAAGTTTGGACGGGTGTCGACCGCTCAACGGCGATGGCGCAGGTGGTGGAATTCAGCTACACCAGCGTGGACGGCGAGGAAGGTTTTCCGGGCACGCTGAAAGTCACGGTGACCTACACGGTGCCGGCGTACAAGAACGAAGTGCGCATCGATTATTCGGCGACGACGGACAAGGACACGGTGCTGAACCTGACCAACCACAGCTATTNNACGCAGATTCCCACCGGGGAAATGCGTCCGGTGGCCGACACGCCTTTTGATTTTAGGAAGTCGACGGCGATCGGGGCCCGGATCAACGGCGCGAACGAGCAACTCAAGATTGGCGGGGGCTACGACGTCAACTGGGTGCTGGACAAGAAAGGCAAGCCGCAGATTTTGCAGCTGGCCGCCGAAGCGTACGAGCCGAGCAGCGGACGGGTGCTGTCGGTGGAGACCACCGAGCCGGGCCTGCAGCTGTATACAGGTAATTCGCTGGACGGGACTGCGCGCGGCAAGGGCGGCGTAATGTACGCGCGGCGCACCGCGTTTTGTTTCGAAACGCAGCACTATGCGGATTCACCGAACCATCCGAATTTCCCAACCACGAAGTTGAAGCCGGGACAAACTTTCCGGTCGACCACGATCTA
>PMHK01000066.1 GCA_003156635.1 Acidobacteriota bacterium
TTTTTCCCACGGTTAGCTCGGCTTGCGAGGATTTTGCGGAATAGGCGTTGTTTAGTCCGGTGAACTCGCCGGCAGCAGCTTCAACGTAGTCCCGCGGTTGAGGCAATTCTTCGCGCTCGCGTTCCCCGCACCACTCAAGGCCTAAATAACGTGTTTCCGTGGCGATACGCCACGCGAAAAAATTCGTNNTAAAAGTAGCGGCCCTGATACGACATCCGCTCGACACTTAAGGAGAAGAAAATGCGATTCATGATGATCATGTATCCGAAGGACTACGGAACGGCCAAGGCCGGGTTCGTACCCGATGTCACCGACATGGAAGCAATGAGGGTGTACAACGAGGAGCTGCAGAAAGCCGGCGTGCTGCTGGCGCTGGACGGCCTGACGCCGCCGGCGACGATGAGCGCCCGGGTCACATTCAAGGGCGGAAAATCCAAGTTGACCGACGGCCCGTTTCCCGAAGCGAAGGAAGTGGTCGGCGGCTACTGGGTGATCGACGTCAAGTCGCGCGAAGAGGCGCTGCAATGGGCGTCACGCATTCCGGGCAAGGATATTGAAATGGTTGAAGTGCGCCGGTTCTTTGAGATGTCCGACTTCGGCGCCGCGGCGCAGGAGAACATCGAGGAGTTCGAGAAGAAGACCAACGAGGCCGGCACCAACGTGCCCCAGCAGTAAGCCGGAGAGGGCCGCGAGCCGGTCCGCTTACAAATTCGGTCGTAATGCCGGCCACAACTTTGCCGGACCACACCAATTACACTCGGCCGGTACGCCTGAAGCGCGGCCCTGATGCGGCGTCTGCTACCTGCCTGCGTTTAGGGCCGTGGCACGGATTGCAGCGCCATGTGAAAAATGTTCAGATGGATGCCGGACATGTCTTCCGGCACGCGCTCAACCGATTCGCCCGCTAATCCGCATCGCGAGGTCCGCGCCGCGATCGACGTGGTGTGGCGCATCGAATCGCCGCGATTGATCGCGGGGCTGACGCGCATCACCCGCGACATAGCGGCCGCCGAAGATCTGGCGCACGACGCTCTGGTTGCCGCGCTCGAACAGTGGCCTCGCGAGGGCGTCCCGTCGAATCCCGGCGCGTGGCTGATGGCCGCGGCGAAACACCGCGCGATCGATCTGGTGCGCCGGCGCTCGCTGCTCGACCGCAAGCATGGCGAGCTTGGCCGCGAACTGGAAGAGAAGCAGGAAAAATCCGTGCCCGACTACGTTTCCGTGCTCGATGACGACATCGGCGACGACCTGCTCCGCCTGATTTTCACGTCGTGCCATCCCGTGCTCTCGACCGAAGCGCAGCTGGCGCTGACGCTGCGCCTGATCGGCGGTCTCACCACCCCCGAGATCGCGCGCGCGTTTCTGGTGCCGGAGCCGTCGATCGCGCAGCGCATCGTCCGCGCCAAACGCACGCTTGCGGATGCACACGTGCCGTTTGAAGTTCCCCGCGGCGCCGAGCTTTCCGCGCGTCTCGCGAACGTGCTGAAGGTGATTTACCTAGTTTTCAACGAAGGCTACTCGGCCACGGCGGGTGACGATTGGCACCGCCCCGCGCTGTGCGAAGACGCGCTGCGGCTTGGGCGCATTCTCGCCGGGCTGGCGCCGGATGAACCGGAGGTTCACGGCCTGGTCGCGATGATGGAGATTCAGGCATCGCGCGCGCGGGCGCGCGTGAATGCAAACGGCGAACCGGTCTTGCTGCTCGACCAGAATCGCGCGCTGTGGGATCAGCTGCTGATTCATCGCGGCCTCGCGGCGCTGGCGCGCGCGGAGGAGTTGAGCCGCGCGATGGGCGGCTTTGGGACGTACACGCTGCAGGCGGCGATCGCTGCGTGCCACGCACGCGCGCTCACCGCCGATGCGACGGACTGGCCGCGCATCGCTGCATTGTATGCTGCGCTGGCGCAGGTTGCGCCGTCGCCGATTATCGAGCTGAACCGCGCGGTGGCGGTGGGCATGGCGGAAGGTCCGGAGGCCGGGCTGGCGATACTCGAGGCGATTGGCGGCGATCCGGCGCTGAAGAACTACCACCTGCTGCCGAGCGTTCGCGCCGATTTGCTGCGCAAGCTGGGCCGCCTCGACGAGGCCCGTGCTGAATTTCAGCGCGCGGCGTCGCTGACCCAAAATTCGCGCGAGCGCGATTTCCTCCTCGCTCGCGCGGCCTCCTGCGGCGGCGAAACGCACTAAGGTCGCCCGGCCGGCACCCGAAACATCGCCCCGAAATCCACAGTTGTAGGGGCACCCGGCGGCTAAGATAGTCGCAAAATCGAGGGTTTCCCCGGTATAATCGGGTTTTGGCAGGGTTGCATACCGAAGCGCGGTTTCCGCGTCTAATTAGGGGTTTCCTGCGCTGATCCCGGCACGAAGGACTATTTCATGAATTCACTTACCAAGAAGATTGTGATTGGCGTTTCGGTGCTGGTGATCGCGTACGTCGCGGCCGGCTACATGCTGGGGAAGTCGTCGAATGACAACGCGTTTCGGGCGCTGACGGTTTATAGCGAAGTGCTGGATCACATCCAGCGCGATTACGTGGACGATCCGAACATGCACGCGGTGACGAACGGGTCGCTGCATGGACTGTTGGATTCGCTGGACCCGCAGTCGGCGTATTTGAGCCCGCTGGAATACAAAGATTTCAAAGAAAAGACCGCGAGCAATCCGCCGGCGGATTCGGGATTGGCGCTGACGCGACGGTTTGGATATATCGGCGTGATCGCGGTGTTGCCGGACAGCCCGGCGGCGAAAATCGGGCTGCGCATCGGCGACATCCTGGAAAAGATTGCGGGATTCACCACCAGCCAGATGGCGATTGACCAGGCGCAACTGCTGCTGAAGGGCCAGGCGGGGACGACCGTGCCGCTATCGGTAATTCGCCGGGGCAAAGCGGAACCGCAGGACATGACGATTACTTTGGCGAAGCTGGCACCGTCGAAGCTGGTGGTCGAAGATAAATTGCAGGGCGATGTAGCGTATTTGCGGGTGTCGGACTTCGATGCCGGCAGCTCGAAACAAATTCGCGAGCGGCTGGTGCAATTGCAGAAGGCCGGCGCGAAGAAACTGGTTCTGGACCTGCGCGATTGCGCGGTGGGCGACGATCAGGAAGGAATCGCGACGGCGCAGCTTTTCCTGCAGTCCGGCACGATCACGACGTTGAAGGGGCAGACGGTTACTCCGGTGGTTTCGGCGGCTGATCCGGCGAAAGTGGTGTGGAGCCAGCCCCTGGCGGTACTGATTGGCAATGGCACGGCGGGGCCGGCGGAAATTCTGGCCAGCGCGATTGCGGACAACAAGCGCGGGTCGACGGTGGGCGATCGGACCTACGGCACCGCATCGCAGCAGAAATTAATCGGAATGGACGACGGCTCGGCGCTGATTCTGACCGTGGCGAATTATTTCACTCCGGGAAACAAGAACATCGCCACGGACGGAGTGGCGGCGACGGTCGAGGTTCGGCCTTCGGTGGAAGATCTGCTCGTGCAGTCGACCGAGCAAGAGACGCCGATGCCGAGCGCTTCGATCGACGATCCGGTGGTGAAGAAGGCGCTGGATATTCTGCAGGGCAACGCCGCAGTCATCGAAAAGAAAGCAGCGTAATTTCAGGACGATTCGGGGCATAGGTGGTGACGCCTATGCCCCATTTTTTTTGCAAACGGACAGCGTATCCCTACCTTCTCTCATTTTCAGCAGGCCGATGGCATTTTTTCGCGGGGTCGAGGTGTGTTCCGGATTTTTGCGTTTTTCTGCGTGATTATGCTGGCTCTCGCAGGTTGTGCCAAAAAGCCCGTGGCGAAAAACGACCTGCGGACGGTGACGACGGAAGTCGTTGCCGCCGCGCAGAAAATCACCAACAACAAATCGCAAATCATCGTGCGGCCTCAGGCGCAAGCTTCGAAACGTGGAGGCCCGGGCGCGGTTGATGATATTTACATTTCGCTGGTAACCCCAGCCGAAGCGGTGACTCTGAAACAATCACTGGCGGCGATCGCCGGGCGTCACGGGCTGACCGTTTTAACGACGGTGGCGTCGCCGGGCGTATCGCGTTTCGATTACGTTTTGAACGGAACTCGGACTCATTCGATTCACGTAGTGATTCCGGTTTCCAAAAATGTTCGAGCGACGCCGCCAGGAAATCTGAAGGTGCGCGGGAGTGGCAATCTCGCGATCGTGATTGACGATATGGGTTATGACCGTTCTTTAGCCGATGCGGTGATCGCGCTTCCCTTCCCGCTTACGGTTTCGGTGCTGCCGCATTTGCCGATTTCGAGCGAAGTGGCGGAGGAAGCGCACAGCCGGGGTGATGAAGTGCTGCTGCATCTTCCGATGGAGTCTGAAGGCGAGACGGCGAAGGCGGAAGAGATCGAATTACGGGTGGGGATGAGCGCCGGGCAGGTCTCGTCCACGGTGGCGGGAATGCTCGAAACGGTGCCGCACGCGGCGGGGGTGAACAATCATCAAGGTTCGCGGGCGACTTCGAATGCGGCGCTGATGCAGGCGCTGATGCCGCTGCTGCGCGAGCGCGGGCTATTTTTCATCGACAGCCGCACCGAGGCGAAGACCGTGGCGTACGACGTAGCGAAACGGGACGGAGTGCGGGCCGCATCACGGAAAGTTTTTCTGGATGATGTGGAGACGCGACAGGCGATCGTCGCGCAGTTGGAGCTGGCCGCGCGCGATGCGGCTCGCGATGGATTTACGATCGCGATCGGGCATCCGCGGCCGGCGACGATCGCGGCATTGGCTGCGGAGGTTCCGCGGCTGCAAGCGCGCGGCATCCAGTTGGTATTTGCGTCGGACGTAGTCCACTACTGACGACGACTGACGTGCTGCAGCGCTAAACCGCAGGAAAGTGCTTCAGTAGTCTCCACCGACTTCATCAAAAAGCGGCGTGGTGGGCAAGAGCTGAGCTTTGGTCCCGTCGTGGACCGCGTACTGCACGCGAGCACCATTGGGATGCTTGCCCCACAGGCTGCCCGCGCCGTATTCGCCGTGTTTATTGAGCGCGTAAAATTGAATGTGGAATTGTTTCAGGCGTTCGGGGAACGCCTGATAGTTGCGCGCGACGCGATGCAGGGCTTCGAGGCAGGCGTCGGTAGGCGAGGAGCCGCGGCGCATCATTTCGACAATGGTGTGACCGCCGGAAATTTTTATATTCTCTTCGCCGCGGCCGGTCGAGCCGGCGCCGCCGACCTCGTTATCGACGAACAATCCCGCGCCAATAACCGGCGAATCGCCGACACGTCCGGCAATTTTCCAGGACAGCCCGGAAGTGGTGGTGGTACCGGAGACTTCGCCTTTGGAATTCACGGCGAGGCAATTGATGGTGCCGGTGATCGGATGGGCGACGACTTGTTCGATGTGTTCGCGCCAGGCCATTTTTTCCGGAGTGTCGAGCAGCGTGGCCAGTTGCGCTTTCCATTGCGGGCTGTCGAGGCCGGGACGCCAGTTTTCGCTGGATTGCGCTTTCCAGGCCAGCCACGCAATCCGCGAGCGTTCGGTGAGCAGGTTCATGGGAATGAACCCTTCGTCTTCCGCGAACTGCAAGGCTCCAGAGCCGACGATGAACACGTGATTGGTTTTTTCCATCACGGCTTTGGCGACGAGCGACGGGTTCTTGATTTTCTGTACGGAGGCTACGGCGCCGGCGCGGTGGGTGGGACCGTGCATCACCGAGGCGTCGAGTTCGACAACGCCGTCTTCGTTAGGCAGGCCGCCGTACCCGACCGAATCGTCGTTTGGGTCGTCTTCCACTTTGGTGACGACGGCGAGCGCGGCGTCGAGGGTATCGCCGCCGGATTTCAAGATGGCCATACCGTCGTCGAGATGGGTGACGCCATTGGCCGAGGAAATGATGATCGGGCGAAAATCCGACGCGGCCGCTGGGCGCGCGGCGAAGACTCCAGGCGCCGATGCAGAGCTCGTGGCGCCGAACAAACGCTGAGTGCTGGCAGCGAGCGCCGCGCCCAGGGTCGAAAAGAAAAATTTCCTGCGCGTCCAGTCCGTCATTTTTTGTCCCCCGAGACTCCCCAGTATGAGTCTGCCGCCGAGTTGGTGGCGGGCTCAAATCCATCGGGAGAATAGCGTCCAGGCGTAATTGCCGCAAGCTAAGACTCGTTGATCGTTCGGGTTACTTGGCGCGTTCGCGGATTCCATCTGAAATTCAGAAGATCGCGCGCCAAACCAGTTGGCCGGATGTTTGCCTGTCATTTCGTACAGTAAAAGGTTCTAGCCTGAAAGCTGCACCTACGTTCTATTCACAGCCTCGACGAGCGCCTGTAGTGTTTCTTCAGCGCCTCTTACGGGTCCCCGAGGCAAGGACGGTGCTTATGTCACACTGGATTGGAACCACATCCCCCTCCGACGCCGGAATGAACGACTTCAAGGAATGCCTGAAAAACCTCCGCGATGGACAATCGGAAGACGCGCTGCAACACGCCCGGCGAGCGCTGGGTATCGCCCCCAAAAACCCATTTTATTTGTCGTATACCGGCCTGCTGGCCGCGCTGGCTGAAAAACGATTTGGAGACGCGGAATCGCTGTGCCGCGAAGCGCTGGGCATGAAACACAATCACGCACAGCTGTATTTGAACCTGGCGGAAGTGTATTACCAGGCAGGGCGGACGACCGACGCGATTTCGACATTGGAAAAGGGATTAATTTCGGCGGGGCGCGATTTCCGGATCCGGCGCGCGCTGGAAAAAATTGGAGTGCGGCGCATGCCAGTGCTGACATTTTTGCATCGCAGCCATCCGGTGAACCGGACGCTGGGCAAATGGCGTCAGCGGCTGACCGGGCCACCCAAAGCGGCTTGAGCGGAGCGCGAAATATGCCGCTGAAAACTTTGGTTTAGTCCGGAGTAAAAGCAGCCGGCAGAAATTTTTACAACGATATTCCCCAGTGCGCAGTGCCGGGACGAGTAGCCTGGCGGGGCCGCTCGTCCCGGTCCCCCTTCTTTCTTCAACGTGGTGAGTTTCCTTCGTAAGCGTTGGCGGTTGGGTGTGACTAGCCCTGGCCCAAAGGCAGGAAGTATTGCGTGCCTTTCACCGGCTGACGCAGACGGCGAAGAAGCTCCTGCAGGTCCTGATTGCGGGCGACGAAATCAATCTCCGAAGTGTCCACCACCAGCAGATTCGATCCGGAATAGCGGAAGAAAAAATGCTCGTAGGCGTTGGCGACGGCCTCGACGTATTCCGGTGAAATCTGGGTTTCGGCGGGATCGCCTTTTTTGGTGACGCGCTTGCGCAAGACTTCCGGTTTGGCTTGCAGGTAAATCACCAGATCGGGCTGAGGCACCGACGGCAGGAGCATTTCAAAATAGCGGTCGTAGAGTTTCAGTTCTTCGTTGTCGAGATTCAGATAGGCGAAAATCTTGTCCTTCTCGAAGAGGAAATCGCTGACCACTGGCGCGGCCGCGTCTTCCGGGCGAGTTTCGAGCAACAGGCGATGGCGTTCGTAAAGGAAATACATTTGGGCGGCGAAGGCGGCGCCGGGTTTTTCGTCGTAAAAGTCGGCGAGAAAGGGATTATCGTCCGCGTCGAAAATGCGGCGGGCGTGCATTTGCTCCGACAGCTCGCGAGCGAGAGTCGATTTGCCCACGCGAATCGGGCCTTCGATGACGATGTAGCGGGGCGGTTTGAAAGCTGGGTCACTCACGGCGCGGGATTATAGCAAACTGCCGTGAATAACAAGTGTGCACGTGACGCGACGTTGCGATCGCCGGTGACCTACCAACTCCTGGCAATTGCCGCAACGATCCGACCGAGCGCGTCCACGTCGCGCGTGTCGACCACTTCGGCGGGAGAATGGGAATAACGCAGCGCCCAACCCAGCGGAATATCCGCTGAGCCATAACGTACAAACGCCGAACCGTCGTTGCCGCCGGCAGTGACTCCATACTGAACCGGAATATTATTTTTGCGGGCGAGTTGAATCACGCGTTCGACCAGATCGTGGCGCGCGATGTTCGAGCTGTCGATGGCGCGGATCACGAAACCGTCGCCGAGTTTCGCATCGCCGAAGCGTTTGGATTCGAGGGGCGAATCGGAGCTGACGAAAGTGTCGACGGCGAAGACAAAATCGGGAGTATGGCCTTCGGCGGCCAGGCGATTGGCCAGCTTCCCGGCGCCGACCAGGCCTTCTTCTTCGCCGGTGGACCAGACGAAGGTGACGTCGCGATCTTTCAGCGGCGCGCCGAGGGCCCAGACCGCGGAGAGGAGGGCGGCGGCTCCCACGCGATCGTCGAAAGCGCGGCCGTTGGCGCGAGTGCCGAGCAGCGGGCGATATCGTTTGGGGATGGTAATGGTATCGCCGACGCTGATGCCGAGTTTGGCCGCGTCCATCGGGTTGCGCGCGCCGGCATCGACACGGATTACATTTTTGGCGTCGGGCTTTTGCGGTTCGTCATCCGGCCATTTGAAATCGTGAGTGTCCCAGCCGAGCGGCGGCTCGACGATGGCGTCGAGATCGCCTTTGGCGGTGTGCACCAGCGCGGGATGGCCCTCGAAATAACTGAGGGAGCCGCTGCCGCGCCATTCGACTTCGAGGCGGCCATCGTTAGCGATAGATTTCACGGCGAAACCGATTTCGTCCAGGTGAGCGACAACGAGAATGCTGGGAGTCTTGGCGGCGGACGGCGTGCCCAGATGGAGGATTAAATTTCCGGCGGCGTCGGTTTCGGTTTTGGCCCATTTCGGAAGTAGCGAAGACACCGATTGACGGACCTCGTCCTCGTGGTAACTCACTCCATAGGCCTCGACCAAGACGCGAAGAGCGTTGGAGCTGACGGCGGCGGCTCGGGTGGTGGCAACGGCATTCGATTCGGCAGGAATGGCTTTGGCCACGGATTCGGAACCCTGCAGGTAACGGCTCAGAAGTTGGGTCAGGTTTTCGAGGTCGCGGGAATCGATCATTTCGGCGGGAGTGTCGGGCCAGGCGGTGGCAATCGCGAGATGCGCCCAATTCGCCGGAAGGGCCGGCATGGCCAAGTAGCTATTCGGCAGGAGATTCGCGGAGTAATCGCTAGCGAAGGTAATTTTCGCGGAATCGGCGAGTTGTTTGAGTTGGGAGCCGAAGCTAGTGAGGACACCATCGGTTTTTTCCACGCCGATGAGGACGCCGCTGCCGGGTTCGCGGCGGGGGGCGTGACGCATGGTGGGCATATCGGGAATCGGGCCGCCGGGCAGCAGGCGGCCAATGTAGATCATTTCGTCGGCGTGCGTCGCGGTGAGGATGCGCTGCAATCCGCGGGCGCCGGTGCGCTGCTGGACGACGAATGCGATGGTGATGGTGCCCTTAATTTTTGAGGGATCGAGTTGTTTCAAGGTTTCGATCAGTGCCGCAGCGCCGAAGCGATCACCGACGGACGCGCCGGCGAAGTCGGCGCCGCCCAGGTTTATCAAGCGGCGGTTGATGGCGATGGGGCTTAACAGGTCGACGCCGGCTTTGCGAACTTCGGCGGCGTTTGCCGCGCCGATATCGACGTAGAAATTTTCGAGGTCTCCGGCCTTGGGAGCGTTCAGATGCGCACCCTGCAGGTGGACGGAGAGGCCGGCGACTACGCCATCGATCCATTTGCCTTCGGTGGTTTCGATTTTCACGGGTTGCGCGGCGTAGAGTTCGTTGAAAACCGGAGGCAGACCGAATTGGGGCAGGCGCTGTACGCGCAGATAGCCGTCGGCGGTAATTTCGCTGACGACGAAACCCGGCTCATCGATGGGAGTGACGATGAGGCGGTTCGGGGAGCCGGCGCCCATGGTGATGGTCACGTTGCCCATGTTGTCGGTCGCCGGATGGAAGGCGGCGAGATCAGTGCGAATCGCTTTTCCCAGTTCGCTCTCGTAGCCGGAGACTGCCGGCGTGTCGACCAGTTGCGAGAGGATGTTCTGCGATGGGTTGTGAGACACGGCCGGAGCGGGAACGGCTTGAGCTGACGCTGAAGAACAAACAAGAAATGCGAAGCAAAGGGTGGACCAGATGAAGGCCAAGAATCGATTCATGCGTTTCCTCGGGACTTGATTCACTAAGAGCCGCAAATGTATCCCGGTCGTCCGGATCACGCAAATGAAAGGTAGGGGGTAAGTCGGCAATTGTCTGAGTCCCGGAAGAAAACGATTCATACGGGAACCTGCGATTACGCGCGGGAAAGTTCGGTGATCAGGGCTTCGCGGCGCTTGAGGGCGATGGAGTCGACTTGATTGAGGACCAGGATGTAGCCGACGGCGGCGAGAACGATCAGGAACAGGAAGAGCAGGGTGGCGACCCAGATGCGGCCGGAGGCTCGGGCGGCGATGAGGGCGAGAGCGCAGAGACCGATGGCGACGGCTTGAATGGCGAGGCTGGCGATGGCGGTGGTGCCGGAGGCGCGCTGGCGGCCGAAGGTGCCGTAGTCGATTTTTTTCGGAGTGTAGAGGGAGAGCAAGTTGCCGGCCGCAAGATTCACGAGGAGGCCGAAGGTGACGCCGGTGAGGGTGGCGGCCACGATCTCGGCGGAAGGCGGGCGGTAAAGAAAACAGGTGCCCAGCCAGACCAGCAGAATTTCGATGGCGATGATGATGGCGTGAGCCAGGTTCTTGCCCAGCACAATTTCACGAAAGCGCAGCGGAGCGAGAAAGAAAAACTGAACGCCGACTCCGTCGCCGCCGAAGGTGTTGTAGACCAGGTTGGTGAGCATCAAGAGGGTGTAGGCGGCACCCACGGGAAAAGCCAGATCGGCGGCGCGAGCAAGGATGCCGCCGGGATCGCCGGTGCGGGCCGAACCAAAACGAAAAATCACCAGAACGACCACCGGCATGATGAAGGTGAAAAGCATGGGGCCGCTGCGCGAGAGATAGTGAAATTCTTTTTCGACGACCGCGGAGATCGGGCCGGGAACGCCAGGAATATTCCAGCCTACGGTGGGCGCGGCACCTCGGGCGGCGGGTTTGGCAGTGCGCGCGACCGCCTCGCTCAAATTTTCGCCCTGGTACTGCGCACGGAGGCGGATCTTGAGCAGCCCTAGAATGATCGCGGAATAAAAGCATTGCAGCAGAACGGCACCCAGCGAGCGGAGGAAATCGCCATGCAGCGCGCTGGCGATGGAATCCGCAGCCAAGCCGGGCGGCAAGAAACGCTGCAGGGGCAAGGCCTGCGCGGAGAAGTGCGACATCGCGGGGCCGGCGCGTTTGCCGAAGTGAAGAATCAGCGGATTGATCAGCTGAAAACTGATGATAAAGAGAAAAAAAATGACGCCGAGAAGTTCGCGGGTGCGGCGCTGGGCCAGCCATCTTTCGACCCAGACATAAACCATGCGGCCGAGAAGAATATTCAGGATAGCGAAAGCCAGCAGGGACAGTGCCGCCACAAAAAACAGCGAAGGCGCAGCGACCGTGATTCCGAGCACGATGCCGAGCGACCACAAAATGCCGATCGCGGTGGCGGGCTCGAGCGAACCAAAGGCGAGGCGGACCAAAAAGTAGGAGCGGAAAGTCAGCGGGAAACGCAGCAGGTTGGACGAATCGATATTTTCGGAAAAGGCGCTGGCCAGCACGGGAAAAAATTGCCAGAAGAGAAATATGAGCCAAAATAGCAGCGCCAGGAATTCAGGTTGGCCGTGAGAAGCGAAATACCAGGAGGCCAAGCCGAGGCCGACGCTGCCGCCCAGACCCAGCATGCCGAAACCCAGAAACATGAAAATGCGAGCGACCAATTCCAGTCGCCCACGCACGGTGCGCAGAGAATTTACGAAAAGCTGCCAGCGGACGCGACCGATGGCGGCAAACTGTTCGCGCATGCTGGGACTGAAATCTAGCCGAGCCACGAGAGTTCCTGATCGGGGCGGCGCGTGCCACCGACGATGCGCAGAAAAATTTGTTCGAGGGTGAGTTTTTCGCCGGACGCAGGCTGATCGCCGGGAGCCGCGCCCGAGGCGAGCAGAGCGGTAGCGCTCTGGGCGGCTACGCCCGCGCGGAGTTCTTCGAGCGAGCCCTGGGCGACGAGTTGACCGCGATGAATGATGGCGACGTGGCTGCACAGGCGTTCGACGATTTCCAAAACGTGCGAAGTGAGAAAAATGGTGGCGCCGCGGGCGATCATGCTTTGCAGCATGGCTTTCAGGGTGTTGGAGGCGACGGCGTCAACGCCTTCGAAAGGCTCATCGAGAAATAAAACCTTGGGTCCGTGAATCACAGCCGCGGCGAGAGCGAGTTTTTTCTGCATGCCGTGGGAATAATCGGTGACCAGGGATTTGGGCTGGTCGGTGAGCTGCATGAATTCGAGAAGTTCGGCGGAGCGTTTTGCGGCGGTGTCGCGATCGAGGCCGTACATGCGGCCGACGAAATTCAGATACTCGGATCCAGTGAGCCGGCCAAAAAGCGCCATGCCTTCGGGGACCACGCCAATCTGGCGTTTTACTTCGACCGGATTCTCGGTGAAGTCGCTGCCGAGAATCTGCATGCGGCCCGAACTGGGCGCGAGCAAACCAGTGAGCATTTTAATGGTGGTGGACTTCCCTGCCCCGTTGGGACCCAGGAAGCCGAAAAACTGCCCGGGCGCCACGCGCAGGTTCACATCCTGCACGGCGGTGAGGTCGCCGAAGCGGCGGGTGAGGTGTTCGGTAGCGATGGCCGGCGCGGCCGCAACTGGAATTGAAATGGCGCTCATGGAATTTTCGACTCTAGCACACGACGCGGGGACCGAACGAAAATCTAGTGCGAGCTGACGCTGGGGGCGAGTGGAACGCTGGGCTGCGGGAATACGGCCATCACGGCCGGCAATTCCAGGCGGAACGTGCAGCCGCCCTCAGGGCGGTTGAAGCCGAGAATATTGCCGCCATGCTCCTGCATCACACCATAGCAGATGCTGAGGCCGAGGCCGGTGCCTTTGCCCACAGATTTGGTGGTGTAGAAAGGATCGAAAACTTTGTCAGGCTCTTTCATGCCCGGGCCGGTGTCGGAAAATTCGATGATGACCAGGCCGCGTTCGCGGAGCGTGCGGATCAGCAGCACACCACCGCCGGCGGACTCCATGGCGTCGACGCCATTGCTGATCAGATGATAGAAAACCTGGAGCAGCTGATTCGGATCGCCGCGGACCGCCGGCAGGACGCTGCGATTCTCGAGTTCGATGCGGATATTTTTTTCGCGTAGATCGAGATTGCGCAACTGGACCGCGCCGGTGAGCACGGTATTGAGATCCAGCAACTGTTTTTCGGCCGGCACCTGGCGCGCGAAGCTGAGTAAGTTGGTGACGAGTTCCTTGGTGCGGCGCGCCTGTTCGCGAATTTTTTGGCCGAGCGAATAGGCGCGGCTTTCGGATGGATTCTCGAGGGTCAGCAGGTCGGAATAGCCGAGGATGGCGGTAAGCGGATTATTGATTTCGTGCGCGGCGCCGGCGGCTAGCTGGCCCAGCGACGCGAGCTTTTCGGATTGAACGAAATGGGTCTGGAGGCGCTTGACGTTCTCGAGCGAATCCCAGAGGTCGTGGACCAGCTGGGTGCGTTCCTGGTAAACGAGATGCTGGCGCAGGAAGACCAGGGCGCTGACGATGAAGATGGCGGTCAAGGTCACCAGCATTCGGAATTTCCGGACCGGGACGGGCGCATCGCTGAGTTCCAGGTTCCAAATCGCCAGGAGCGGAGCCGACAGGCAGCCGATGCGGGCCAGACGCGTGGGCCACTGGGTATCGCGCTTGAGCGGCGCGGTCATCGGTTCGGGTTCAAATTTCAAATCACGGGCGATGATGCCGGTGACGCCGATCCACACGAAGGCGCAGAGCATGGGCAGGCGGAGCAAATATCCGTCGTAGGAAATTTTGTGGCGAATGGCGAGATCGAGGACGAAAATTCCGGAGATGTACAAGGAAAAGGCGCCGAAGAGATTTCCGTAGATCTTCCGCCAGGAACCCTGCGCGCGAAAAAACAGAATTCCGAACCCGATGGCGACCACCAAATTTTCGATGAAATATGCGGTAACATCGCGCGAATGAAACAGCGCCGGTTCGTGCTGCACGCTTTTCCAGGGCATGGCCGCGAAAATATAGATATAGAGCCAGACAATTCCGAGCAGCAGCAGATCGATCAGGCCAAAGCGCAGAGTTTCGCGCATTTTGCGGGCGTGGGGCATGAGCGCAATGGCGGCCATGAACGGGACCGTGTGCAGAAAAAAGAGCAAATCGGCGGCGAACGGCGGCTGGGTCTGGTGGTGGAGACCAAACTCGGTGTAAACGAGCACGAGAATCCCGGAGAGCCAGAGGGTGCAGCCCAAGGCCAAGAGCATCCAGAAGCCATTTTGACGGCGGTAGGGCGAGGCGGCGTTCCAGAGCAAGAAGGTATTGCAAAACAAGGGAACGACACAGGCCAGAACGTAGCTGAAATTTTCAACCATGGGCAGGCGGGACTTGAGCATGGACGACACGAGAAATCCGCCGACGAAAAATGTCCACGCGCAAAGAATCAGGATGGAATTCCGGGTTAATTTCATCTGAATGCCTGGAAAAAATTTTACAGGAGACGGTGGGGATTGGGCGGAGAACTTCCTAAGCTCTTTCTAAGACAGAACGAGAGAAGGCGAAAGGTTTCGCTGTACTAGTGAAAATAGGTGCTGAGAGGATTCGGGGGATTGGTTTGGAACTGACTGATTCCTTTGCGATTAGATTGGGGCTAAACAAAAATGGATGGTTCGCATACGCGCGGTTCAATTTTGGGGGAGGCTGACATCAGGGACCGAAATGCAGCAGCGCTGGCGGCGGTGAGGATCTCGTTGGGAGCACTGTTTCTAATTTTTGCGCAGTACAAGGTATTCGGCACGGGGTTCACTTTGGGCGGAGGCTTCCAGTACTGGATCAACCGATTCCTGGCGGAAGGCGCTTACCCGTTCATGGTTCCGGTGCTGCGAAATTTTGTGCTACCGCACGCGACGGCGATCGCTTTTTTGACGGCTTATGGGGAGTTGGCGATTGGGCTTTCGCTGGTTCTGGGAGTTCTGGTGCGTCCGGCGAGCGCTTGCGGCGCGATCTATATGTTGACGCTGCTTTTTTCCTCGAATTACCCCGGAGCGCACGCGCCGTTCTGGCAATATTTCGGTGCGTCATTGGAGCACCTGGTTCCGGCACTTTGTTTTGCGGCGTTTCTGGTGGGCGACCCGGCACGGGTGCTCTCGATTCCTTCCTACCTGAAATCCAGAAATCGTGCGGCGCAGTAAAAACGAACTACGGCGAACGCAGAACCGGACTGAGCGAGGGAATATCGTCGGAAGGATTTCGACGGTCGGCGGACCATAGCGAAAGGCCGGTGCGGAGCAGCCTGGCGAACTCCTGGGCCGGCAGCGGGCGACTGAAATAATAGCCCTGGGCCTCGTCGCACCGATGAGCCTGAAGAAATTCGAGTTCGGCCCGGGTCTCGACACCTTCAGCAATGACCCGGAGATTCAGGCTGCGGCCCATGGCGATGACGGCGGTGATGATCGCGGTGTCGTCCGGCGTAGCGGTAATCTGGCGGATGAAAGACTGATCGATCTTGAGCGAATCCACGGGAAATTTCCGGAGATAGCTGAGGCTGGAGTAGCCGGTGCCGAAATCATCGACCGCCAGATGGACCCCGCCGGCGCGCAAGTTTTTGAGAACGGACTCGGTGGATTCGGCGCGCTTCATCAGCACGGTTTCGGTGAGTTCCAGTTCGAGGCGCCGGGGATTTAAGCCGGTGTCTTGCAGGATGGTGAATACGCCGTCGAGAAAATGTTCATGGCGAAATTCGATGGCGGAAATATTCACAGCGATGCTGGCGAGTGACAAGCCCGCATCCGCCCAGGTGCGAACCTGGCGGCACGCTTCGTGCAGGACCCAATTTCCGATGGGGAGAATCAGGCCGCAGTCTTCGGCCACCGGAATAAATTTGCCGGGGGGAATCGGCCCATGCTCCGGGTGGTTCCAGCGAACCAACGCTTCCGCGCCGGTGATCTCTCCGGTATTCAAGTCGATTTTGGGCTGATAGTGCACGGTCAATTCGCGGCGATCCAGAGCGCGGCGCAGACTTTCTTCAATGGATTGGCGCTCGACGGCCCGGACGTTCATGGCCGGTTTGAAAAACTGATAGTTCTGCCGGCCGTTTTCCTTGGCCTGGTACATCGCCGTGTCGGCATTCTTGATGGGTCTCGGCATCGAGGCCATCGTCGGGATAGACGCTGAGGCCGATGCTGGTGGTGACGTGCAGATCGTGCTGATCGATGGAATGGGGTTCGGCGACGGCTTGCAGGATTTTTTTCGCGGTGATGGCCACGTCGCTCGACTGCTTTACTTCGGCGAGAAGGACGACGAACTCGTCGCCTCCTTGACGACTGACCGTATCCGAAGCGCGGACGCAGTGAACCAGGCGTGCGGCGATGGATTTCAGGAGCTTGTCTCCGATCAGATGACCTAAAGAATCATTGATGTGTTTGAAGCCATCCAGATCCAGGAACAGCAGCGCTAACTTGGTGGATCGACGGTGCGCCAAGGCGATCGCCTGGCGCAAACGATCGCTCGCCAGCATGCGATTGGGCAAGCCGGTAAGGAAATCGTGCTGGGCAGAATGGCTCATCTGGCGAGTCATCGCTCGAACTTCGCTGACGTCACGGAACACGATCACGGCTCCCGAGGCTTTGCCTTCACGGTCATGAATCGGGGAAATACAGTCTTCTATGGGAATTTCGACGCCGTCGCGGCGCATCAAGAAGCAGTCGGAGGGCCAGTGTTTCTGATTTAGTTCAACGGCCAAATTCGCCAGATCGGAGTAGTTCCGGTGGGAATCCAGGATCTTGAAAATTTCGGGCATCGGCCGGCCAGCCGCTTCCAGCAGCGACCAACCCGTCATTTTTTCCGCGACGACATTGAGGTAAGTGACATTTCCAAAATTATCGGTGCAAATGACCGCATCACCGATGCTGTTGAGGGTGACCTGGGCACGCTCTTTTTCGGCGAAGAGCGCTTCTTCCCTGGCCTTGCGTTCGATCGTGTAGCGCAGTGCGCGAAAAAATGCACGCGGCTCAAGCTGGCCCTTGATGAGGTGATCCTGGGCGCCTTCGCGCAGAACCTGCTGGGCGAGGGACTCATCGTCGGCCAACCGCACCCGGCGCAAAGCTCCGATCCCCTGGGCGTCGGGCAAACCTAGATCGAGAAGGATAATGTCGAAATTTTCCGGAGCCAGAAATTCTTCGGCCTCGCGCACAGACTTGGCGCGTTCCAACTTGGCCGCGACCGAACCGCGGCGGCCCATCATGGAGCGGAGCAGCAGGGCATCGTCGTCGTTGTCCTCAACCAGCAGAATTTTGATCGATGGGTCGCTCATCAGCGCGGGCCTCGCAGGCGGGGATCTCCGCGCAGAATAAGTGACCTAAGTAGAGCCAGCATTCTCATTGGCGGCCAGTGGAACGGGATATGGAATCCGGCGCGACCCTAAAAGGCTGAGAGGCAGCCGTAGTCGCGCAACGGTTACGGAAGGGAATACAAGCTTATATTGGCACAGGCCGGGGTCAAGTTGAGTGCAAAAACGAGTGCTGAATCGACCATCAGCGCCAGGGTTTTCGCGGGCCCGCTTACAGCTTGGTGTAGTCCGAATTCTGGGTGGCGATCATCAATTGTTTTTTTACGCCGTCGATGGTGACGGCGGAAACGTGGCTGGTGCCATCAGGAAGCGAACTGAACTGGACCGAGAGATTCATCCCGTCGGTGGGGTCGTCCATGTAGCTGGCGATTTTGATGCTGCTGATCTGCTTCTGGGCTTTGTTGAAAAAGATGGTCATGGAATCGCCCGGCTTGAGGTAATCGGTAATTGTAACTTTGACTTCATCGGGAGAGCCGGCGCTGGGGGAGAATGAGACATTTCCTTTGCCGTAGGCCGCCTGAATCGCGTCCTTGTCCGGCGGAATATATTGCCCGGCGAGAGTCTTCATCGATTCGGCGTAGTCTTCGTATTCTTCCTTTTTCTTTTCGATGATGCGCTGTTTCAGGCGGCCGCCGCGAGCGCCCGAATTTTGTTGCTGCTGAGCGGGCTGATCGAGCGAAGTTTTTTGCGGTTTGCCGTCCGAACCCATCCGGACCTGGTAGTTCTGGGTCTTTTTTTGCTCGCCTTTCAGGCTGATCACGACGGTTTCGTGCCAGGTGTATTGCGCGAGGGCTTGCTTGTTCTTGGCCATCGAGGCTTTCAGCTCACCGAGCTTCGCTTGCATGTCCCCGCCGGCCTGGCCGTACAGCGACATGGCAAAAAGGCCGGCGAGGCAGGCCAGAGCTACGCCGAGCGCTCTGGTCTTCATTCTGGTTGGCGAACCGAACCGCAAGTGCTCTTTCATATTCGTCCCCTCGCTTTTTTTCTTGGCCGTTCGTGGAGTTTACTTCGCGCGTGTGGCGGTCCAATCGCCGGTTTTGCCGCGAGCCGCCAGAGTGCCTTTCATGGTGTCGCCGTCGACGGTGCCGGTGTAGTCGATGCCGGCGCGCGCGGTGACGTGGAATTTAATGTTATTGCCGTCGACCGTGCCGTCGATGGTGCCGGACTGGCGCGGGCCTTTGAAGGTGCCGGTGATTTTTGTCCCATCCTGCTTGATGACGATGGTCTGGTCGGCGTTTCCGGAATCGCCAGTGACCTTGAAATTCCAGGTGCCGGCAACGTTGGCGATATCCGCCGCAGCGGCAACACAGGCGACGAAAATAAAAACGGCGAGGAGCGCAGCGGCCTTCATCTTTTGATTTCGCATAAAATCCTCCGCAAATTGGGGACCGAGCCTGCCAGGCAAAAAATGAGCAATCGCTGCCCGCGAAAAGCGTTCGAATGGATTTCTCTGGAGAACGCAGTCCTGCTCAACGGCCGCCGGCCACCGCAATGGAGCGCAGCATACCTCCGGCTAGACTGGCGCGGCAATTGATTTTTCGAGAATTCGAAAGGCGACACTTTGATTGACAGCGGCGCGCGGCGCGGTATAAATTCCGCGCACCGTTCTTGGCAGGAGGCCCGAGCCTCGTCTGGTCGAGAGCCGTTCCGCCGTGAGCAAACCGCAAATGCCGGAAGGGAGTGCGCGCCGGATCTTTCTGGCTGTGGCGGCGCGTTTTTTTCCTGTCGCAGTTCTGTTTGCAACTGTTGCTGGCAGCGCGGCGGCGCAGGTCGCCTCGGCGGAATCCCCCGCAGTATTGACCCTGGAAACCGCGCTGGCCGAGGCCCAGCAAAGTAATCGGCTGATCAAAATCGCCAGCCAAAGCGTGCTGTTTTCCAACGATCAGATTTTGGCGGCGAAAACCCAACGCTATCCGCAATTCAACGTGCAGCTCAGCGGTTCGGGTTTGCTCACGCCGATCAGCATCACGGTGCCCAAGGACGCCTTTGGTCTGGTGAATGGCTCGCCGGTGCCGGCGCAGGATTCGAGCATCACCACGAATCCGCATTTCTCGGCGATGAGTTTCATTCAGATTAGCCAGCCGCTCAGCCAGCTCTATAGCGTGCATTTGAATGTCGAACTGATGAAAGTGGGGAAAACGCTGAGCCAGGAACAACTGCGGCAGCAGCGGCAAGAGATCACGAATTCGGTGAAAGAGGCTTACTACGGTTTGCTGCAGACGCAGAGCGCTCTGGACGCCGCGAACGAAAATGTGAAAGCGCTGCGGGAGACGGACCGCACCACCACCTCCTATCTCCAGCAGAAAACGGTGCTGCAATATCAAAGCACGGGCGTAAAGGTGCAACTGGCCCAGGCGGAACTGCAAGTGGTCACCTTGCAGGATACGTTCGAAACGCAAAAAGAAAATTTGAACGACTTAATGGGGCGCGATATTCGCACCGATTTCACTTTGAGCGGCGTGCCGGAAGCGCTGCCGCAAGAACAGAGCATCGAGCTGGCGCGGGAGAGCGCGCAGGCCAATCGAACCGAAATTCGCCAGGCGCAGATAAAAATCGATCAGGCGGTTTACGCCAAGCGGCTGCAGAAGGCGCAGTACATTCCCGAAGTGGGCATCCAGTATTTGTTTTTTTCGCCGTTTACGATTCAGGGGTTTCCTTCGAACGTGAACTCGCTGGGGATTTCGTTCAAGTGGGATATTTTCGATTGGGGGAACAAGCGGCATCTGCTGGACGAGAAGCAGCGCGGGATCGAACAGGGCCAGCTGAATCTACTGGAGACGCGCAGCCAGGTGACGATCGATCTGGATAATCGTTACCGGAAATTGCGCGAGGCGCGCGCCGGGCTGAAAGTGGCGGAACTGGGGCAGCAGGCGGAGAAAGAAAAACTGGAAGTGGTGATGAAGCAATACAAGCAGAAGGCAGCGCTATTGAGCGCGCTGCAGACCGAGCAGGCCAACATGGCGCAATCGGCGGCGCAGTATCAGCAGGCCTTGTCGAATTTCTGGAGCGCGCGCTCCGAATTTGAAAAAGCGCTGGGCGAAAACTAAATGAATCTACACGGCAAATTCCGCGGATGCTTGGCGCTGATATTTTTCGTTTTTGTTTTTGCGCAGGTGGGCTGCGAGGCGCCGAGCAAACCTCCCGAGGCGCCGCTGGTTCCGGTGACGGTCGCCGAGGTGCAGGAATATTCGGGTGCGGAAGGCGTGAACTATTCGGCGAGCATCGTGCCCTACCAGCAGGTTCCCGTGGCGTTCAAATCCGCGGGATATGTGACCAGTATTTTGCAGCTCCAGGGCGTGGATGGGCGGGTGCGCAATCTGCAGCAGGGCGACTGGGTGAAAAAAGGGATGGTCCTGGCGACGGTGCGGCAGTCGGATTATCGCGACGCGCTGAACCAATATAAAGGACAGCTAGAGCAGGCCAAGGCCGGGGCGGAAAAATCGAGTCAGGATTTCGCACGGGCACAGGCTCTGTATAAAGCGAACGCGATGACCCAGAGCGATTACGACGCGGCCAAGGCGCAATACGATTCGAGCCAGGGCACGGTGGTGAGCGCACAGGCGGCCGTGGCGCAGGCGAAGCAATCGCTGGCGGATTGCGAAGTACGGGCACCTTTTGACGCGCAGGTTCTGGCCCGGAATATTGAGCTGGGCGCGCTGGTCGGCAGCGGGACGACGGCGTTTACGATCGGCGAGACCCAAACGGTGAAAGCGGTGTTTGGAATTCCGGACACGGTGCTTTCCGCGGTGACGTTGGGCAAGAAGCAAGCGGTGCAAACCGAAACGTATCCGCAATCGTTCATGGGGCAAATCACGGCGATTTCGCCGCAGGCGGACCAGAAAAGCCGCACGTTCCAAATCGAGGTAACGCTCCCCAATCCGCAGGGATTTTTGAAATCGGGGATGGTCGCGACGCTGGTGCTGGGACAGGCCCGGCTGGCGACGCCGCTAATGGTGGTGCCAATCAGCGCGATCGTATCGTCGGGAGACGGTTCGAAAACATTCAGCGTTTTTCTGGCGGAGCATGACGGTGAAAAAGATGTGGCGCGGCGGAGAACGGTGACGCCTGGGGCGGCTTTCGGAAATATGGTGGCCGTGGCGAAAGGCGTGAACGTGGGCGACCGCGTTTTGGTAAATGGCGCGACGCTGGTGAATGACGGGCAGGTCGTTCGAATTATTCAGTAATTTTTTTTTAGGGCGGGAAGGCGGATGGCGCAGCGTACCGACGAAGACCTGATTCAGAACGAGCGCAATACGGCGCGCTTCTTCGTCGAAAACCGCCAAATTGCGTGGATCCTGCTGATCGCTACCGTGGTGCTGGGGATTTACGGCTACCAGCAAATGCCCAAGCGCAAGGACCCGGACATTCCGGTCCGGGTGGCTTCGGTGATTACCCAATATCCGGGCGGGACCGCGGAGCAGGTGGAACAACTGGTAACCCGGCCGATCGAATCGACCATCGCGCAAAACCCCAATATTCGCGCGCCGCTGGGCGGAGATTTCGGGATTAAGTCGCTCTCGATGCCGGGAATTTCGATCGTGCAGGTCCAGCTTTCTGACACGGTGAAGGATTCCAAAAAAGAATTCAGCGACATGAATTTGAAGTTGAATTCGCTGAGCCTGCCGTCGGGCGCCGGGCCGATCAAATTCAATAGCGATTTCGGGGACACCGCGGCGTTGATGTTGACCGTGGCCAGCCCGCTGGAAGATGCGTCGACCATTGCGGTGCGCGCGCACGCGGTGGAAATTGCGCTAACCAAGGCCCGCGCGCAACAGCGATCGAAAGCCAGTGGGCAGCCGGTTTCGATTGTGGTCTGCTTCCCGGAGTCCACTCCGGCAGACACGGTCGAACGAACCATTCGCGGATTCGTGCAATTTGCGGAAGCAAAACAAGTGTTGAGCAAAACCCAAATGCTCCACGGACCAGGATTCGTGGCCACCGACGGCCTGACCAATGCGACGGATGCGGAAATTTACGCGCTGGGCAGAGTCTTTGTGGAGAGCAGGCTGCACGAATCCGAATTTCATCCGGATTCGTGGCCGCCGGTGGTGGTTCGCGATCCGGCCAAGGTGGGCGCGATTCTGGCGGCTGCGCCGGGGAATAAATATACGTACCGCCAGCTCGATCAATATACCGACCTGCTGCAGCGCACGCTGGCCGGCGCGCAGGAAGTCTCGCGCGTCGATCGCTCCGGAGTGCTATCGGAACAAATTTATCTGGACTACTCGCAGGAGCGCCTCGCGTCGTATGGCTTGCAACCTTCCAACCTGAAAAGCATCCTGAACGCGCGGAACATCACCCTGCCCGGCGGCGCGCTGGAAGCCGGATCCAAAAATATTCTGATTGATCCTTCCGGTGAGTTCGAGAGTCCGGCGGACATCGGCAACGTGATTGTCGGCACTTCGAGTTTCGGCGCCGCGATCTACTTGCGAGATTTGGTGGATATTCGCAGCGGGTATCAAAGCCCCGCACGGTACTTGAATTATTACGTCTGGCGCGACGCGCAGGGGAAATGGCAACGCACGCGGGCGGTGACCGTGTCGGTGCAGATGCGCCAGGGCGATCAAATCGCGAATTTCGCCGAGCATGTGGAAGCGAAACTGGACCAAACCAAGGCCCTCCTGCCGCCCGACCTGATCGTCGCGAAGACTTCCGACCAGCCCAGACAGGTGAAAGAAAATGTGGACCTGTTCATGGATGCGCTGTACGAAGCGATCGCGCTGGTGGTAATCGTTTCGCTGATTGGATTCTGGGAATGGCGCTCCGCGGTGTTGATGGCTATTTCGATTCCGATCACGCTGGCCATGACGTTTGCCTTCGCGCATCTGCTGGGCATCGATATTCAGCAGGTTTCGGTGGCCACGCTGATCATCGCGCTGGGGCTGCTGGTCGACGATCCGGTGGTCGCCGGCGATTCGATCAAACGTTCGCTGGCCGAGAATCATCCGCCGTTGATTGCGGCGTGGCTGGGCCCGACCAAGCTGGCGCACGCAATTCTTTTTGCGACGATCACCAACATCGTGGCCTACATTGCTTTCCTGATGCTGACCGGGACGACGGGGGAATTTCTGTACAGCCTGCCGATCGTGATGACCTGCGCGCTGGTATCCTCGCGGCTGGTGTCGATGACATTTATTCCGTTGCTGGGCTACTACCTGCTGCGGCCGACGCAAAAGAAGGAAGCTTCGATGGAGGAACGGCGGTCGCGCGGGTTCAGCGGGTTTTACTACCGGGTGGGGACGTTCGTGATCGATCACCGCTGGAAATCGTTCGCGGTGTCGCTGCTGTTTCTGGCGCTGGGATTGTTTTTCGGCCACCGGCTGAAAACGCAATTTTTTCCAGACGATGTGCAATATCTGTCGTTTCTGGATGTCTGGCTGCCGAATGACGCACCCCTTTTCGTGACCAACGAAACGATGACACAGGTAGAAGCCGCGGTGCGGGCGACGGCGGAGAAATACGGGAAGGAACATCCAGATAAGGATGGCAAGCCGCGGCCGGTGCTGAAATCGTTGACGACATTCGAGGGCGGAGGCGGGCCGCGTTTCTGGTTTTCCGTTACGCCGCAACTGCAGCAGCTGAATTATGCGCAGGTGATCATCGAGCTGTACGACAAAGAAGACACGCCGAAATTGATCGGACCTTTTCAGGCCGCAATTTCGCAGAGCGTGGCGGGCGCACGGGTTGACGTGCGGCAATTACAAACCAATCCAGTCGATTACCCGGTGGAACTGCGGGTCGCGGGGCTGGCCGACATCAATTCGCTCGACGAAGAAAAGGATATTCGCTCGCTACGGTCGATCGCGGGAAAAGTCGCGGCCATCTTGAATTCGGTCCCGGGAGCGGCCCGAGTGCGCGACGACTGGGGGCCGGATGGATTTCAGGTGGCGCTGACGGTGGACCCGGATCGCGCGAACCTGGCGGGCGTCTCGAACCAGGATGTAGCCAATTCTTCCAGCACGGCGCTGAGCGGCGCGAGTGTGACGACCTTGCGGCGCGGCGACCAGCAAATACCCGTCGTTTCGCGGCTGCGGATGGAAGAGCGCGCCACGCTATCCGACATTCAGAATTTGTATGTTTATTCATCGTCGTCGCAGAACAAGGTGCCGCTGATTTCGGTCTCGAAGATCGAAAATACCCTGCAGACGCTGCGCATCCGGCATCTGGAACATTTCCGGACCATCTCGGTGCAGAGTTTCACGGCTCCGGGGGTGCTGCCTTCGGAAGTATTTTCGCCCGCGGCGTCGCGGCTGGCGGACCTGCAAAAGACTTTGCCGCCGGGTTACAACATCGTGATCAGCGGCGAGCAGGCCAAACAGGTGCAGGGCTTCAAAAATCTAAGCGCGGTGATGGGGATTTCGATCGCGCTGATTTTTCTGGCGCTGGCGTTTCAGTTCCGGCATTCGATCAAGCCACTGTTGGTGCTGGCCACCGCTCCTTACGGCGTCGCGGGCGCGTTAATCGCGCTGTATCTGATGGGCTCGGCGTTCGGGTTCATGGCGTTTTTGGGAATTGCCAGTTTGATCGGAGTGATCGTCAGCCACGTGATCGTGCTGTTCGATTTCATCGAGGAGATGCACGAAAAAGGCGAGCCGCTGGAGCAGGCGCTGCTCGATGCGGGGATCGTGCGGTTGCGGCCGGTGTTAATCACGGTAGGCGCGACGATTTTGGCGTTGATCCCGCTGGCGCTGCACGGCGGGCCGCTGTGGCAGCCGCTGTGCTACGCGCAGATCGGCGGACTGGGCATTGCGACGTTCATTACACTCTTGCTCGTGCCGGTGCTGTACTCGATTTTCGTAATCGATTTGAAAATTGTGACATGGGGCGCGGTGGAAAAACATGGGCCGGTTACTTTGACCCCGCAACCCAAAGGCGAAATATCGTGATCGATAATTTGTTGGTGAAACGTTTTGCTCTGGTGCGGCTGGGCGAAATCGTGGCCGCTTCCCTTTTAATTCTTGGCGCAGTTCCCTCGGCGGTGCAGGCTCAGGCCGCGGCTACAGAAAAAAAATCGGAAGCTATTCACGAGATGAGTGCGACTTTCGTGAATCTGGCGAAGCGCGTCTCGCCGGCGATCGTCGAGGTGATGGTGACTGGCTTTGGCGCGCCAGATGAAGACGACAAAGATGCGAGCAGCGCGGTGGGACGTGAGCGCAGTCTGGGAGCGGGGATCATCGTCGAGGCCGACGGCTATATCATCACTAACTATCACGTGGTGAAAGGCTCGGATCGCGTGCGGGTGCGTTTGACTCCGCCACCTACCGGAGATTCGCAGCCGTTCGCACAATTACGGGCACATGGGCGGATTCTGCCGGCGAAGGTCATCGGATTCAGCAAGCAGATCGACCTGGCGGTTTTGAAAGTAGAAGCGACCGGGCTGCCGACCATTCCCATCGGACTTTACGCGCGGGTGCAAAAAGGCCAAATCGTTTTGGCGTTTGGAAGTCCGGAGGGACTGGAGAATTCCGTTTCGTTTGGATTGGTCAGTTCGGTCGCGCGCCAGCCCGACCCGGAAAATCCGATGGTGTACATCCAGACCGATGCAGCGATCAATCCGGGCAACAGCGGCGGCCCGCTGATGGATCTGGACGGAAACATGGTGGGGATCGACACTTTTATTTACACCAAGTCCGGAGGAAATGAAGGGATTGGCTTCGCGATTCCGAGCGGCATCGTGCGCTATGCCTACGAGCGGATCCGGAAATACGGGCGAGTGCCGCGACGCACCATCGGCGCGGATTTGCAATCCATCACGCCCGACCTGGCGGAAGGCTTGGGGCTGGCCACGGAGACCGGAGTGATCGTGTCCGACGTGTTTCCCGATAGCAGCGCGGAGCAGGCAGGTTTGAAGATCAGGGACGTCATCGTCAGCATCGACGGGCTGGCGGTGGACAACGTGCCGCTTTTCGCGTTGAGCCTCTATATGCGCGACACGGCTGCTTCGGTGAAATTGCAAATTCTGCGCGGAGACAAAAAACTGGAGTTGAATGTGCCGGTTTATGAGCCGAAAGACGGGCCGGACCAAATTTCGGAACTGGCCGATCCCTCGAAAGACCTTATCGCTCGGCTGGGCATTGTGGGTTTGACGGCTTCGGCGGATGTGCGATCGCTACTGGGCGATTTGCGGATTCCATCGGGAGTGGTGGTAGCTTCGATCGTGAACGATCAGCTCGCCGTCGATTCCGGCCTGCAAGTGGGCGACGTGATCCATTCGCTGAAAAACGCCGAGATCATCAACGTAGATGGATTACGGACGGCGTTCAATAAGTTGAAGCCGGGCGAGGCTGCGACGATGCAGGTGGAGCGCGGGGGAAAGCTGACCTACGTTACTTTCGAAATGGAATAGCGGAGCCGTCTTACTTTTTACTTGGGCGACGGCATCGCGCCATACTGCTTCATCTGGGTTACAACCTGCGCGGAAATCTCACCGGCCGTTTTCTTCACCATTTTCTCCGGAGCGTTCTTTTCCATCACGAATTTGGCGGCGGCTAGGTAAGGGTTCAGGGTGATCACCGCGCCCATTTTGTCTTTGCTGGCGTCGGACTGCGAGACGTCGTACAGCGGTTTATCGGGATGCGCCAAATCCGTGAGCGTCACATACAAATTCATGGTGGCTTGTCCGGAACCGAATCCAATCATTGCGCGATGAATGCGGCTCCCTTCGTCCACTTCGGTGAAGACGCCGTGGACCCAAGCTCCGGAAGCGGGCTGCCCTTCGCCGGGGGCGAGGCGCTGCGCGTGGTAGCCGGCTTTTTGCAGATCGGAAACCAAATTTTCGGTCATGGTGTTGACTAGTTTTTTGGCTTGGGCTGCGGGGTCCTGCTGTTCTCGCTTGCGCGGCCTTTCGATGAGTCCTGGGCGATTTTGTCCGACCACTCCGCCCTGGTCCACGGCCACGTCTTGGGCGTCGAGTTCAAAATCGCTGACGTAAATCACCGTGTCTTTGGTGAAGGAATGCGTCACCGGCGTGGATTGGGCCGGCGCCGCCTGAGCGTGGGCTGGATCCGCGGCAATCCACACAAAAAAAAGAACCGCGACGAACACGAGCAGGCCGAAACGAATTTTCATAGCAAGTGACCTCGAATATCTTCGGGATTTTCGCGGCGCTGGCGGTCGCGAAACCAAGTCGAGCGTTTTGGCAGGGATAGTAATGGAGCCCGGAATCGCCGTAAAGACAAAAACAGATCGCGCCGCGGACCGGCCGCGGGAAATCCGCATTTATGCGCGAAAAATGAATGAACCGAGGTAAGATGGCCGCCGCTTAGGCCTCTACCCCGACAAGTGAATAAGGCGGACGTGATGAACAACTGGAAAGCGTTTCTGGCTTTGGCCGTGATGGTGTGCCTCGTCGCCGGCGTGGTTCCTTTCGCTCCGGCGCAGACTGCGGTGGCGGCGAGTGCGGTTCCAGCGTCCGCGCCCGTTCCGCCTTCGTGGCCGAAGGTTATCGATCGAGACGGCAACCACGTCATCGTGTACCAGCCGCAACTGAAGAGCTGGCAAAAATACCGCGAACTGGTGGCCGATACGGCGATTTCGATTACGCCGCAAGGGGGCCAGCCGATTCTCGGGGTGATTTCCTGGAAGGCCGCCACTAATGCGAACGTGAGCCTGCGCACGGTCTACGTGCATGACATCGAAGTGCTCAATTCGCGATTCCCGGGCCTGGAGCCCGCGCAAGACCAGGCTATGCAGCAGCGCATCCACCAGATTTATCCGACCATGACTTTCAACATCAGCCTGGACCGGATGATCGCGAGCCTGCAGAAAGCGAATGCGTCGATCGAATCTATTCCGGTGAGCCCGGACGTGCCGACAATTTTTGTGAGCACGGTGCCGGCGATTTCGTTGATGGTCAACGGCAAGCCGGTACTGGCCCCGATCGACGGCACGTCGATCCAGTATGTGGTCAATACGAATTGGGATCTTTTCTACGACGGCACAAATTATTTCTTGCTCGACGGTAAAACCTGGCTGAAATCGAAGGAGGTCGCGGGACCCTGGACGGTCACGACCAAGCTGCCGGCCGATATGGCCAAGCTGCCCAAGGGCCAGAATTGGGACGATGTTTTGAAGGCGATACCGCCGCCGGCGGGCGCGCAGGCTGCGCCGAAAGTATTTGTTACGGAGAAACCGGCTGAAGTGATCGTGTTCCGGGGACAACCGGTGTACGCACCGATTCCGGGAACGAATCTTTCCTACGCGACCAATACGCAGAGCACATTTTTCATCCACAAGCCGGACAATCAATTGTACGTTTTGATCTCCGGACGCTGGTTCCGCGCCGGCAGCCTGGAAGCGCCGTGGGTTTTTGCGGGCAACGATCTGCCGCCAGATTTCGCGAAAATTCCGGGTGGTAAACCGTATTCCGTGGCGCTGGTGTCGGTACCGGGAACGCAGGTTGCGGACGATGCGGTTCTGTTAGCGCAGGTGCCGACCACCGCGGTAGTGAATCGCGCGGCAGCGGAAGCTTCGGTGAAGGTGGTGTACGCGGGCGAACCACAATTTGTGGCGATCACCGGCACGACGATGTTTTATGCAACGAACACGGCGGACCGGGTGATCCGCGTCGGTGACGTTTATTACCTGTGCTTCCAGGGAATTTGGTTTGTGTCGCGAAGTTCGGCGGGTCCGTGGAAGACGGCGGATTCGGTGCCGGCGGCCATTTATACGATTCCGCCGAGTTCGCCGGTGTACAACGTAACCTACGTGATTGTTTCGAATCCGACGCCGACGACGGTGCAAGTCAGCTACTCGAGCGGGTACCTGGGAGTTTTTGTGCTGGGCCTGGCGATCGGCGCGACGGTGGTGTACGGGACTGGATATTATTATCCGCCGTACATTTATTACGGGCCGCGCTACCCGATTTACTATCCGTATCCTTATACATATGGATGCGCGGCAGTCTACAACCCGTATACCGGATTTTATGGCGTGGGCCACGCGGTGTATGGACCGTATGGTTCAGTGGGCACGGCCGCCTGGTATAACCCGACGACCGGAATGTACGGGCGCGCGGTCACCACGCAGAATGCGTACGGCGGCCACACCTACGCGCAGGCTTACAATCCCTACACCGGAACCTACGCCGCGACGTCGCAAGGCCACAACGCCTACAGCCAATGGGGCAATTCGGTGGTCACCAACGGCGACAACTGGGCAACCGCACAGCATGTGACCAACGCGAACGGCTCCGCGGGATCGTTTCAGACTTCGAAAGGCAGCGAAGGCGCGGGCGTGACCGGTAAGAACGGCAACAGCGCATTCGTAGCTAAGGACGCCAACAACAATAATGTGTACGCGGGCGCCGACGGCAACGTGTACAAAAAAGATTCGAACGGCGATTGGAGCAAATGGGACAACGGGAGTTGGACGCCGGTAGATCCTTCGACCGGCGCGGCGCAGACCAAGAAAAATTCGCAGAACCAGAATCTGAGCGGCGCGACGCAGAAGAATCAAACGCAAGCTCCGGGAACCGCGCCGTCTTCGTCGTCTGGCTCGCAGGCTGGGAACGGGGCGCGCGCGAACGGGAAAGATTCAGGACAAACGACGCAGCCGTCGTCAGGTCAGGGACGCCAAAACCAACCAGAGAAACCGACGCAACCTGCTACTTCTCCGGCCGCACCGGCGGGCGCGGCATCATCCGGCACGATGGGCCAACTGCAAAACGACGCGGGCTCGCGCGCACGGGGCGATCAACTGGAGCAGCAAGGGCACAGCGGCGGAGCGAGTGGCAGCGGCCGAGGTTCGGGACGCGGATCAAGTGGCGGCGGACGTTCGCCGCGTCGTTGATCATGTGTTGAGAATTGTGCGAGAAGCGCCCGGCGGCCATTGCCCGAAGGGCACGGCAGGTTATGCCGTGCCCTCAGGACTCCACGCATGCCAGTGACAGATCAACTGTCGCCGAACTTGCCTCAGCCTATTCGTGGTCTTCCGCGTTCAGTTCCGCCGACACCGGCGTCAGCGTACCGAACAAACCGTCGGCATAGCCGTTGATGCCCGCCGCGAAGAATAGCGCCGGACCGGTGGAAGGAGTGGCTTCACTGCCTGCTTCGTTGCTCCCTCGGTTATCGAACTCCAGCCCCCACAGTCCCGAGATGGCGATCGGTGCGCCGCTGGCGTTCAGCAGGTTCCCGAGGAACTTACCGGTGGTGGCGTCAAACGCCGCGATCGTTCCACCGAAGCGGTTGCCGATCAGCAAATCGTGGCTGAAGAATCCGAAGTCCTGCGGTGCCAAAGCGACTCCCCAGGGAGCCATCAGCCACGGGCCCGGTTCCAGACGTTGCACGAGCCTGCCGTTGGCGGTGAAGACGTCCACAAAACCGCACTGCTCACCGCAAGTGTCATCGGCGGCGTTCTTGGTCGAATTCTGTTTCGCATAGGTGACCACGACGGTGGCGCCGACGGCCTGCACATTGTAAGGAGCAAAATCGCGCGGAATCAGCTCGTCCTCGAAGGCTTCCGGGGAGACTTTTACGCGCGTGAAGTTCGTATCGAATTTCTCAATCCGGTTCTGGCTGAAATTGGCGGCGAGCAGGAAATGGTTGCCGTCCATTTCGACCCAGGAGAGGCCGGTGAAGACCGCGCCTTCTTTCGATTCGTCAACTTTGTTGATAGCCGTCGACGTCCCGGCCGCGGTTACGGGCGTTGCGGGGGGCCCCCAGGCGGAAATCGTGCCGTTCTTCGTGGAGAAAATGAATGCCGCAGGATTGTTCGGGGCCAAGGCGAAGTCGGAGGTGCCATTGAAGATGATCCCGGTTGGTTCGGAGGGACCTTTGGCGCCCGCGGAATTAGGAATGGTGACAACCAGCGGTACGGTGGCGCCTGCTCCACTGTGCAAAGTGGAGGTCCCGGTTCCGGCGTTATTCACCCACCAAGGACTCGCAGCGCCGCGCGCCACACCCCAGGCGTTTTTAAGATTCAGATCGACGGTTACATTCGTACCATCGGCGTTGTCGGGCTGGGAAACGTCAGACACCAGATTCTCCTGCGTGTAGTGTTGCGCAAACGTAGCTACCGGAAGAACGGCCAACACGGTGCCGGCCAGGAAGGCCTTCACGACTCTTGTCGAATTTCTCATCGGATGTATCTCCTATAGGAAAACCGTTGAATTCGTCTGGTACGACTGCTCGGCCGAACCATGGCGATGCGCATCCGGCGGACTTCCCGGATTTTCGGATACGCCCTACGGACGCTACACCCGCAGCAGGGCCTTGCTTGTATTTCGGCGGTCACTAGCTCGTAAAATGATCGGTACCTACTGCTGACAAGAAAGTGACAATTCGCAATCCCCCGTTCACCAAGGACGTTTGGATCTCCAGGCGAGGGACCGCGAGACGATTGCTGGAGGCTGGGGATGGAAAAACGGGGCTGGACCAGGATCTACAATCGCTCTAGGAGTTCACCATCTGGGTGGATTGACTAGAGACAGGCTGCGCGCGCGGAAATCTCACAAGAAAGGTTGTCCCGGAAGCGCCGGTACTCTCGACCGCGACCGAACCGCCGTGGTCGTGGATCACTTTATGCACGATCGCCAGCCCCAGGCCCGTCCCGTTCGATTTGCCGAAACTGACAAACGGCTCAAACAAAGTCTGCCGAATCGAGGGCGACACGCCCGGGCCGCAGTCCGATACGCGAATCTCAAAAAATTCGCCCACCGATCGAATATCGACCTCGATCGCACCCTCCACCTGAGCTGAGGCTTCGCAGGCGTTCAACACCAGATTAAAGAGCGCTCGCTCCATTTTTTGCGGATCGAACACGCCGGCCAGGTTTCCGGAGGAACGGACAGAGATCGCTCGCGCCTTCATCTCGGAACGCACCCGGGCCGCGTCCACCGCCCGGCGGACGGTTTGATCGATAGCGGCCAGACGCGGAGCAATGGATACGTCCTCGCGCGACAGCTCCCGGAGCGAAACGAGCAGGTCGGTGATTTGTTCGGCGGCTGTTTTGATTTCGCCATAAATCTCGTCGCGATTCAATTTAAGCTTCTCCGCTTCGTAGAGGAATTCCGCGTTGGCCACTACGGCAGCGAGGTAATGGCGGAGGTCATGGGATATGGAGCGCGCGGCCCGGCCCAGTGCGGCGACTCGCTCAGTTACAAATCGACGTTCTTCGGACGCCCGCAGGTCTGATCGCATTTTCGCGAAGGCCGCACCAAGTTCGGCAACTTCGCTGCTGCCTGCCGGGTTTACCGAATACGAGTAGTCCCCTTGCGCGAGGGCTCTTACGCCTGCGACCAGATCATCCAGCGGTCGAGTAATCGTCCGCGAAGCAAGAATGAGAAGCAGACCCGCCACGAGAATAGCGGAAACGCCGAGCAGCACAATCCGGCGATTGAGCCTCGCAATGAACGCATTCGTGGGTTGCAAGGGCATCAGCACGTAGCACTTCACGGCCGGAAACCGCCCCTCTTGAAACGAAACACTGGCGACCTGGTAGGGAGTTTCGCCCAGGAGTATTTCTCGAGACGCGGATCCCGTGTCTGCACCCTGGGCGATCAAGGCCCGCAAACCTCTCATGCCGGCGGTCGAAAGCGTGGTCGCAATAATTTCGTTGCCGGTGGCGAGAGCGATCTGGCTGCCGGACGCGATCGAAAGTTGTTCGGCGACGCTCAAATCAATTTTATAACCAATGGCGATGTTCCCGAGCTGGCGTTGGCTGTCGTCGCTACCAGCCAGGATCGGACGCAAAAACACGCGGTAGAGTTGACCGTTGCCGTACCACCAGGCCGTGGAGTCTCCGTCCTCGACGGATTTCTTCAGATCCGCTTCCGCCAGTCCGGGTTCCCATCCCGGGGTGGACATATGAAAGGCGAAAATACGGCCGTCCGAGCTTGAAAGGACAAAGAGTTGGCTGCCCGCCAGCTTCCAAAAGGGTTCGGAAGCGTCTTGAATCGTCGGTTCATGCTGCGTAGCCATCACCGCCTTGAGGGTCGGCAATTCTGCCAGCAGTGCGGCGGTCTGGGAAAGTTGCACATCGCGCTCCCGCTGCAACACTTGGAAGGCGTGGAGCGACGCTTCGGTGCTCTGGCGCACCCCTTCGCTAATTTCCGAACGGACCGTATGGCGGACGACCAAGAGAACGGCGGCCAGTAAAGTACAAATCGTCAGCAGTGCGGCGACCAGCAGTTGGGTTCGTAGTCGGAGAGAAGCCATGTGCCTCGCGGCCGGAGTATTCTATTCGCCCCGCGGATTCGCTCGATCGCCAGGTAGGAATTTGTAACCCGAGCCGTGCATCGTAAGAAAATAACGCGGGTTAGCGGGGTCGGGTTCGAGCTTTTGCCGCAAGCGCAGGACGTGGTTATCCACGGTGCGCGTGGTTGGGTAGTTTTCATATCCCCAAACTTCATTCAGCAATTCCTCGCGGGAAATAACCCGGGAAGGAGATTTCGCGAAGTATCGCAGCAGTTTAAATTCCTGCGCCGTAAAGCTCAGGGGTTTCGATCCGTTGGTCCCGATCATGGAGGTGAAGTCGATGCGGATCTCATCAAACGCGAGCACATCATGCGCGCTCGCTTGGCTCGTCGGGACCAGCGAAGCGGATTGGTCTCCACGCCGCATTGCGCGCCTGACCCGCGCCAGCAGTTCTTTGGGACTGAACGGCTTGGTAACGTAATCGTCCGCGCCAAGCTCGAGCAACAAGACCTTGTCCTCGACCTCATCGTTGGCACTGAGCACGACGATCGGTACCGACGCCGCCTGGGCCTTGAAGGCCCGGCATACTTCTTTCCCTGGCATGCGCGGAAGGTTCAAATCCAACACCACTGCACTCGGAGTTATGGCGCGGAAGCTCTCCAGCCCGGCTACGCCGTCTGCGGCAAGCTGTACGTTCAAACCATCCGCCTCAAAAAGGCGCTGCAGCGTGCGCTGCATCGGCCGGCTGTCCTCAATCACTAGCACTGTATCCATTCGGTCCCCTGCGCCCATCACCGCTCGCGACGTCGAGCTCCCGGTTAGCGGGTTAGCCACTAATTTTTATTGTACATCCGCCGGCCACCTGCCAGCTTGTGGTTCGCTGGCGTCGGCACGCGGTCGGTCACGAAGGCCCATGTTTCGGCGGCGGCCAATTCAAAGACTTCCGGAAGCCTTAGCCTCCGGGTCCAACGTAAAGAACTTGCGCGTCCATCTTGTCGCTGCGCTGTTAGCCAGTTGTCAACAGGGCGTAAATTCGTAATCTGTGCCGGACGGGAGCTGCAGCACCGCTGACCGACGAACCGAGCCAAAACCAAAGGGCTACTGGTCCCTATCGGTCGTAATCAGACTGGGGAGGAGGCACGTAGTCGAGACCGTACTTATTTTTGTGTGCCGGTCTTAGGTCTGATGCTTCGCTGACCCGAATTGCTCCGAGCGCGACATTGGCATTCAATATCGACACAACTCGCGTAAGTGCTTGGAGCTCTTCCGGGGTTGCAAGCTCGTACCATATGTTTAACCGATAGGAACCCTCTGGCACGTCAGGAATGACCACGTGACCGGAATGGTTCGAGACCGCGAAATAATTAGTGTCGAGCGCGATGACCACCGCGCTCATTTCGGCATGAATGTTGCAGAAAAGAAAGCTCACTCCGGACCGATCGAAACGAACCGAGCGCGACATACCTGATTCGTATAGGCCTAGATCGAAGCGTCTGCCGTCATAGAGTGAAAAGATATTGTGGAAGAATGGATCCTCGTTCGGAAATACGACGAGAGTACCTACCGGTACGACCAGCAGGTGCGGCTCGAACGTCTTATTCCGTTGCACGAGCCGGGGTGGTTGGTCTCTCCCCGCGGGAGGCACTGCTGGCGGCTCCGCGGCGCGATCCAGTGGCGTAAGCCAAACAACTACGTTCGAGGCGTCGCGAACTGCGGTGGTGGAGGTTTCCACACTCTTGTTCCCTGCCCGGGTAATCACAAAGTCTGCTGAGACCGAATGCCGCTGCACCGGCACAGGCGCAACACTTGGTCCAGCGACCAAGAACGTCAAACAGGTGAGCATGTAAAACGTCTGCTTCATTCGACTGCTCCCATCAGAACAGATAACCAACACTAAGCGTAATCTGATTGGCAGAATTTGCGTTGCTGTCCAGGGTGTAGGTCTGCAGGCGGCGATACTCGACGGAAACCAGGACATCGGAACGCACGCGGTAAATGAAATTTGCAAACGGGCTCAGGTTGCGAGAAAGCAAACTGCCATAAAATGCCCCAGATGCAGGGAATGCTCGCAACTCACTGGCGAACGGGTTATCCAGGCCGTAGGCCAGATTCACTTCGAAATTGGTCTTCGGCTTAATCTTAAGTTGAAGCCAGCCCCCCACCGAATCCAGCCCGTGGATGATGGTGTCCGCATTGGCGATTGGCCCCGACAATATGATGCTTTGGCCGATGCCCCCGCTCAATCCTCCCACTGCCCTGCCGCGATAGGCTTCCGCGCTCAAGTCAAAGAGGGATCCTAAGGGGAGGGTCGCGTCGAAGGTTGCGGCCCAGCCATCGACCTTTCGCCCGAAGCCCCAGTTTTGGCGACCGTAGTAGCCACCCGATCCTAACGTCAAGTCTTTGCCAAAAACCTTTCCGGTCCAGGCAATGCGTGAGGCGTACGCGGGCTGACCCGACTGTTCGCCCACGGTCGGGGACCTGTATTGCTGCGTAGGAATATCTCCCGTCAATGAGTCGAGGATGCCGGCCTCCAGCAGCAGACTTGAGTCCGAGGAGAGATGAATGCGGTGCTCGACGCGGATTTGAGGTGTCCAGGTCCATAGATTTCCGCTGTAGGAAAGTGCCGGTATGGCTAAAGACGCCAGCGACGTCGGCGTAAGCGGACTGATGAACAGCGCATCCTGCCCCGCGACCAGCGAAGTATTTTCCCAGTCAAGGCGGATCGTCCCAGTGCGCAAGCGCACGATACCAAGAGCCGAGCCGTTGGGAATGTCGGGAAAACCGCCAGCAAAATCGAATTTCACATTCGCGCTGGTGCGCGCTCCAGCGATGTCCGGCCCAAACGCTTCGATTCCAATCTGCGACTGACGGAGCGATCCCGAGAATGCTCCGGATGTACCGGGTGTGGCTGCCGGGGTAGCCATCTGCGGAAAGTCCAAATTATCGACGGCGCCCCGCGTTATGGCGGTATTGAGCAGTACGATTCCTGACAGACGAACCCGGTACTTCGATCCGCTTTCGACCTTGGTCTGGCTTTGTTCGACCACCTTGTCGTTTAACAAATGTTCGTCGTCTCGCAAATCCGAGATCTGTTGCTCTAGGGATACTCCGGTTTCCTGGGTAACAGTTATCGCCGGTTGGGATTGGGTGGAGATTGCGGTTCGACGTGTTGACGGAGACTTCGAGGTGTCGTCGGCTTGGACGGTCGCCAAGGCCAATGCTGAGTTCGCGCGGTTCAACTCGGTGCG
>PMHK01000111.1 GCA_003156635.1 Acidobacteriota bacterium
AAGGGAACTTTTTTATTTTCGAGCGGGAATAAGTTCGTACGGGTGCGTGCACCGGGCGGTTTTCGAGTTGCGCAGACTTTCAAGAGTAGAACTGACGATAGCGGGAACCGCTGCGAAACAAATCAAGGGAGTCTGGTAAATGCATAAGAGAATTTCGGCCTTGGCGCTGGCAATGATGGCGGTGGCGAGCGTGCTGGGCGTAACGGGTTGCGGCGGCGGCGGGGGCACGGTGCAGGTCACGGAGCTGACGTTCACCCCGGCCACGGCCAACGTGCCGGCCGGCGAGATCAGCAGCTTTTCGTTGATGGTGACCTTTTCGAACCCCACGAACGCGAGCGGCACGACGCCGGTCATCACGTATCTGGTGAACGGAGTGGCCGGCGGTACGGCGGCGACCGGCACGATCGTACCGTCGACGAATGACGCGCTGGTGGGGCAATACACTGCGCCGGTGGATCTTTCCGGAGCCGGCGGAAACACGGTGACGATTACGGCGACGACACCGCAAACGCCGGGATCGACGACCGATACGGCGATCATCACTTCGAACAGCGTGGTAGTGACGTTGACCGCGGGCGAAGGGCTGAGCGTGAATCCGACGACGGCCTTGGTTCCGGCGGGTTCGACCTTTCAGTTCGGCGCAATTTTCGACAATCAGAACGTCACTACCGTGGCCTGGAGCGTGACGCCGGTCGCCGGCGAAAATGTAGGATCGATCAGTTCGGCAGGTTTGTACACGGCGCCGCCTTTCCCGCCTCCCGGGGGAACGGTAACGATTTCAGCGGTCCAGGGAACGGTGACCGCGACGGCCGTAGCTACGATTGCGTATTCCGACGCATCGTTGAGCGGGCCGTTTTCATTTTCGTATTCGGGAAATGACAAGACCGGATTTATAGCGGCCGCGGGCAGTTTCCAGGCGGACGGGGCGGGGCACATTGTGACCGGAGTGCAAGATCAAACCGGTTTCACCAGCGGTGCGGCGACCGCAGTTCCGATTTCGGGGACCTACACAGTAACCCCCGACGGGCGCGGAACCATTTCGCTGAATTCCGGGTCGGGGCAAGGGACGATTAACACGCTGCAGTTTGTGTTGTCGACGAACCAGCACGGTTTGTTGACGCGATTCGATGCGGGCTTTACCGGCAGCGGCACGCTGGACCAGCAAAATGTGGACGCGCTATCGGGATCGGCTTTGGTGGTGAGTGGAAATTATGTGTTCCGAGTGGCCGGAGCGGATACGGCATTTCATCCGCTGGGTATCGCCGGAAGATTTACCAGCCCCGGTACCGGCACGATTCCAAATTCCGGTGCGGTGCTGGACGTCAACGACAACGGGACGATCTCGGCGTCGGACACCACGCTGGCTGGTTCGTATGTGTTCGATACCACCTTTCCGGGCAGCGGACGCGGAACGCTGACGTTGAGCAGTACGCACAGCGGCTCGATCAAATATGCGTTTTATGTGGTCGACTCCACTCACTTACGAATCGTGGAATCGGACGCGAACGCGTTTCTGGCGGGCGATGTGTTTTCTGGCGCGGCGGGCGCATCGTTTTCGCCGGCGACGCTGGCCAGCGGAAATTATCCGTTCACCGAGGGCGGAAATTCCGCGACCGGTTTGTACACGGCGGGCGGAATCTTCACGTCGGATGGCGGCGGGAATATTACCGGCGGCGTTTTCGACAGTAATGATGCCGGGACGGTGACGCCGACGGGCGGGACGACGATGGGGACGTGCACCTACGCGGTGAATGCGACGACCAGCCGGATCGATTTGCGGCTGCAATTGGCGAGTGGGGCGTGCCCGGGGACGGACAGCGCGACTACCGCGGAGTTTGCGGGGTACCCGACCGCCAAAGGCGGAGCACTGCTGCTGGAGCTGGATACGATCGCGATGGCCGGAGGTTCGGCGTTTCTCCAATCCGCGCCGCCGTCGACGTTTACCGGAAGCGTTTCGTTCCGGTTGGCGGGCCAAGGGCTGATTCACAATGCGGTTTCACAGATTCAAGCGAACGTAACCGGACAATTGCAATTGCCGGTTTCGACGATCAATGGCGGAACGATCGACGTCAATAATTTCAGCGCAGTGTTTCCGAACGATCCGGTGAATATATTGACCACGGTGATCACGGCAACGACCGCGCCGGGACGGGGCACGGCGGTGATCAGCGGAACCAATCCGAATGTGACGTTCAATGTGGCTTACTACGTGATTGATGCGACCACCGCGGTGATTTTCGATACCGACGCGACGCGCAACATGATCGGGGCGGTCACGCAGCAATTTTAGGCTTTTTCGGGCTGGTCCAAAGGTGAGCGGCGAATCGCCGACTTTCACGGGCCAGCCCGGCTCTTTTTCGGGCTGATTTCGGGCTGAGTCCTCCATTTCCCTCCCTTCATCTAAGTGTCTATGTCCAGCGAAAATCAGAACGGGCGGGGGCGCGCGTACCCTCTGTCGGTGCTGGATATTTCTCCGGTGCCGTCGGGGTCGTCGAGTTCGGACGCGCTGCGCAATACTTTGGATCTGGCGAAGCTGACGGACGCGTTAGGTTACCGGCGCTATTGGCTGGCGGAGCATCACAATACGCCGCTGATTGCGAGTACTTCGCCGGAAGTGATGATCGGGCACGTCGCCGATGTGACGCAGCGCATGCGGGTGGGTTCGGGCGGGATCATGCTGCCGAATCATGCGCCGTTAAAAGTGGCGGAGACATTTCGGGTGCTGGAGGCGCTGCATCCGGGGCGCATTGATTTGGGGCTGGGGCGCGCGCCGGGGACGGATTCTTTGACGGCTCTGGCGCTGCGGCGGTCGCGCGAAGCGGTGTACTCCGACGATTTTCCGGCGCAGCTGGCGGAATTGCTGGCGTTTTTTGGCGATGATTTTCCGGCGAATCATCCGTATGCGCGGGTGAAGGCCATGCCGGAAGATGCGGCCACGCCGGAAATTTGGCTACTCGGTTCGAGTGAATTCAGCGCGCAACTGGCGGCGTCGGCGGGATTGCGTTTTGCATTTGCGCATCATATTCAGCCGGAGCCGGCGATACGGGCGCTGCGGTTTTATCGAGACAATTTTCAGCCCTCGCGCTATTTGTCGGCGCCGGAGTCGTTGATTGCGGTGACAGTGATTTGCGCGGAGACGGATGAGCAGGCGCGGGAGCTGGCGGCGCCGGCGGAATTGACCATGCTGCGATTTCGGCAGGGCGGAAGGATGGGGAAGTTGCCGTCGGTGGCGGAGGCCAAGGCTTATCCGTATACGGCGGAGGAACTGCTGGCGGTGCGGGAGGGGCGGCAGCGGTTGACAGTGGGCTCGCCGGCGACGGTGCGCGAGAGGATTACGACTTTGGCGGCGCAGGGCGCGGCGGACGAGATTATGGTGACGACGATTGTGCATGGGCATGAGGATCGGAGACGGTCGTATGAGTTGCTGGCGAGGGAGTTTGGGGTTTCTGGGGTGGGCGAGGCGGCTGAGGGTGCGGAGCGGGTGCGAGTGACTTAGGAATCGGCTGCGGCGACGTGCGTCGGAAATCGAAGAGAGGTCCTTCGTCGCTGCGCTCCTCTGGATGACGGCCAACGGCGGGTGAGTGGCGATTCGTTGGTTCGGCGAAGAAGCGGATCGTTCGTCGCGGTGATGGCAACGGCGACCGCAACGACTAAGGCCACGGCCACGGCTTTTGAAGCAGGTCCTTCGGTGCGCTTCGGGATGACAGGCACTTTTGTAATGGACGGTAATTTTGGTGGCGTTCGGTTTGTCGTGTTGTGCTTGCTTTTTGTGATTTAATCTTGGGCATGGAACGAGCGGAAATTGGGGCGCGGCCGGCGGTGGGCGTGATTGTGGTGGTTAGCGGGCTGGCGGTTTCGTTTTTGTTGTGGTTGTTGTATGTGCATCATGCCTCGGCGGGTTTTGTGGGGCGGTTTACATTTTTGCCGGCGCTGAACGCGATTTTGAATGGGGCGGCGGCAGTGGCGCTTGGTTTTGGATTTTACTTTATTCGGCATCGCAATGTTCCCTCGCACCGCAACAGCATGATTACCGCGTTCGCGTTTTCCTCGTTGTTTTTGGTCAGCTACATTGCAAATCACGCGATCCATGGGGATACGATTTTCCCGGGGCATGGCGGGGTGCGTAATTTGTATCTGGCGATTCTGGCTAGCCATGTGATTTTGTCGATTGTGGCGTTGCCGATGGTGCTGACTACGTTTTTCTTCTCGTTGACTGGGCGGTTTGCGATGCACCGGCGGATTGCGCGGATCACTTTTCCAATCTGGCTGTATGTGTCGGTTACGGGGGTGGTGGTGTTTTTGTTTTTGAGGGCGTACGCGTATTGACGTGTTGGAGGTGGCGATGCGGTGGAAAGCGAAGAGAGATCCTTCGTCGCTGCGCTCCTCTGGATGCAGCGCGCGTTGTCATTTTTGGGCGCGGCGGAATAGAATGCCGCTGCATGCAACTTTGGTTTGCGCACGATAGCGGGGTGACGCTGCGGGAGCAGCTGGTCACCCAGATTATTCTGGGGATCCTCAGCGAGGATTTGCCGGCGGGGCAGCGGTTGCCGAGCACGCGGGAACTGGCNNGCCGGCGCTGGCGGGTTCGGCGACGTTTGCGTTGGACCGGCTGGTAGCGGAACTTTTTCGCGAGGCGCGACGGCTGGAAATTCCGTTGGCCACGGTGCGGGCGCGGTTGCGGCACTGGTTTGACGTGCGATTGCCGGATCATTTTCTGGTGATCGAGCCGGATGAGGAGTTGCGGCGGATTTTGACGTTTGAATTGCGACAGGCGGTGCGGCTGCCGGTGGAGAGTTGCGGGCTCGACGATGCCAAACTTTCTCGGAAGATGGCCGGGGCGATTCCGGTTTCGCTGGCGGGCAAGGAAAAATTGGTGCGGCCGGAAGTGCCCGAGGGAGTCGAGCTGTTGATGCTGCAGGTGCGGTCGGTGCCGGCGTCGCTGGCGGGATGGTTGCCGGCGCCGCCGGGAGTTTTGCTGGGAGTGGCGTCGCGCTGGCCGGGATTTCTGAAAATGGCGCGGACCATGCTGGCGGCCGCGGGATTCGAGCCGGATGGTTTGGTATTTCGCGACGCGCGGAAGTCGCATTGGCGGCGCGGGTTGAAAGAGGCGAAAGCGGTGGTGTGCGATCTGGCCACGGCGGCGGATTTGCCGAAGACGCGGTTGGTGGTGCCGTTTCCGTTGGTGGCGCGGGCGTCGCTGGTGGAGTTGAAGCGTTACGAAGAGTTTATTGGCGGGCCTGCGGTTTCTTCCTCGAAGTAGATCTCCTGGTTTTCAGGCAATGGGACAGTTTGGAAAGTGTCACAACGGTGGAGGTGCGCGCGCTGACGCCAAATTAGACTCACTGGCGCGGTTCAGGAGTGCTTATGCGCCATTGGATTGTGGCTCTGATGATTCTTCCGATTCTTGCGGTGCTGGCGCCGGAACTGCCGGCGCGGACGAACACGGNNACAACGTGAGACGACTGAAGCAGGGGAGTGCGATCGAGGTGCTGCTGAACGATGGCCGATACTTGCGCGGGAAATTCGAGGGCGCGAGTGACGCCGCGGCGGAGATTGCGGTGGCCGATCGCAACGATCCGCAGGTGACTATTACGCAGGAGGTGCAACGGGGCAACATTCGTCGAATTGTGCAGGTTCGCGTGCGACAGACGCCGGATTTGAAACGCTGGATGGTTACCGGGGCTTTGGCTGGAGGCGGAGCTGGATTGATCGGCGGCGCGATTGCGGATGGCACGCACGGTACGAACTATCACTGGCTGGAGGGAGGATTGGGCGGGGCGCTCGCGGGATTTTTTGTTTCGTGCGTGGCGCTGGCGGTAGCGGATGGAGTGGAGGCGACGAAGGGGAGCCGGCGCACGAAAGTCATATATGAGGATACGAGTCCCAATGCAAATTCGCAGCCGCAGCCGGTGTCACCGTGAGCTCGCAAAGGCGGGCTTGGAGTGCGGGCGATCGGTTACGCCGTCCCCTCTCCGCAATACTCGCGATTCCGTTGCTCGTGATGCTGCCCGTGGAGTGGCCGCAGGCCGGCACGGTTCGGGCGGTGAATCCGGAGACGACCTCAGCACGCGGAGAACTGGAGCAATTGCAAAAAAAGTATGGATTGACGCTGGGATTCGTCGACGACCGCGGTCGTATCAGCATGCTTAACTTCAAGAAACGAGCCTTTGTCGCGCGGTCAGTGGAAGCTGGCACCTACGACGGCCGTATCGCGCCAGATGGGAAGCTTGCCGCGCTGCGGGACGAGAGAGAACCCTTCACACTGGCGATCGTACGTCTCGACGGGACTACGCTGAAGAAATATTCCGGGGTCCGCGGATTTCCGTTCTGTTGGTCGTACGACAGTTCTCGGTTGATGCTGGTAACAACATCGGAATTTCAGCTGCAGGTTATGGAGGTTGCTTCGGGTGTGGTTCAAACCCTGCCGGTCGAGCAGGTGTCTCAAACGGACGGCTTCACGTCTCAGTGCTGGTCGCCTGATGGAAAACAGATCGTGTATCCATCCAGCGACGGATACGTTGCTGTTTATGACTTTGAAAAGCAGATGTCGACGAAACTGACGAAGGGAGCGAATCCGACATGGACGCCGGATGGGAATTGGATAGCGTATCGGGATGGTGATACGTATTACGCAATTCACCCGTCGGGGGAAGGGCGGAAAAAATTATTTCATAAGACGCGGGCAATTTCCGGTTTGTTGTGGTCGCCGGATTCAAGATTCGTGGCATACATTCATGAGGACTTGATTTCGCTCTTGGGATATAGCCGCGTGATGGTGCGACGATTGGCTGACGGTTCTGAGGAATGGGTGGCACAGGGTGTGGATGCCGGAGATGACGGGTATCAATGGATTCAGAATCCCCAGTTGACTGAGTGGGTGGAATCCGGGAACCAAAAATACCAGTGGCCGTAAAAGAGCGGCTAAAGGGGGGAGTCCTTGGTTTCGGGGATGGCGAGGAGGCCGAGGAGGGTGAGGATTGCGGCGGCGGCCAGGTAGTAGCCGACGAATTGGAGGCCGTAGGTTTTCGCTAGCCAGGTGGCGATGTAGGGGGCTAAAGATGCGCCGAAGATGCCGGCGAAATTGAAGGTAAGGGAGGTGCCGGTGTAGCGCACGGACGTGGGGAAAAGCTCGGAGAGAATGGTGCCGAGGGGGCCGTAGGTCAGGCCCATGAGAATCATGCCGAGGATCATCATGGTGGCGGCGCCGATCGTGCCGGCGGTGAAGAGCGGCGCGAGGATCAGGCCGAAGGCGGCGATGGTGGCGGTGACCCACAGCAAAGTGCGGCGACGGCCGTGTTCGGCGAGGAGGGCGCTAATGGGGATGAAGGCGGCGAAGAAGAGGATGCCGAAAAGCTGAATCAGTAGAAATTTGTCGCGGGTGTAATGCAGGGCAGTGGTGGCCCAGGAAAGGGCGAAGACGGTCATCAAGTAGAAAAGTACGAAAGTGGCTAGCGAGGAGAGAATTCCGATCACCAGCGGCAGCGGGAATTTGCGGAAGACGTCGAACATCGGAACTTTGACGCGTTCGTCACGGCTGAGGGCTTCGCGGAAGACCGGCGTTTCGGTGATGGTCAGACGGACGTNNGGCGCGCCGAGCTGCGGAAACATTCCATACCAGGCGCGCTTGCCTGGCGGGGCGTTTTCGATGGCCAGCAGGACGGCTCCGCCCCATTCACCTCCCAGACCTAAACCTTGACCGAAGCGGCAGAGCGCGAGGAGCAGCGGCGCGAGCACGCCGATTTTTGCGTACGTCGGGAGAAGGCCGATGGCGACCGTGGAAATTCCCATGGTCAGGAGGGCGGCGACGAGGGTGGCTTTGCGTCCGACGCGATCGCCGAAGTGGCCGAAGAGGGCGGAGCCGAAGGGTCGGGCGATGAAGGCGATGGCGAAAGTGGCGAGGGAGGCCAGGGTGGCGGACGCTGGATCTTCCTTGGGGAAAAATAATTTTGGGAAAACCAAGACTGCGGCGGTGGCGTAGATGTAGAAATCAAAAAACTCGATGGTGGTGCCGATCAGGCTGGCGAAGAGCACCTGCGCGGGGCGGTTGATTGGGCCGGGAGTGGAAGGGGCGGTCAAGATTTCGGGGACAGCTTACATCATGCGAGCTAGGAACGACATTATCTGTGACGTTCATTTTGATATCAGCCGGAACTTCAAAAGATTTACCACGGAGGGCACCGAGAAACGGCCTGGGCCACAGATAATGTCGGATCCCGGGGGGAAATTGAGGGGATTGCGCAAGGGGGCGAAGCGTGGTAAGGTGTTGGTGCGTTTGTTGCTTATGAGTTCATTTTAGCTTGTTTCGGCGAAGGCTGGCGGGCACAATGCCCGGCGGCCTTTTTTTGTGAACGGGCGAGGGTCGAGTCAGGCAGCAGATAGCTTACGGGGTGGCGAAAAGCCGCCTTATGAATCAATTAGGAGCAGTCCAAGTGGCTAAAGAACAGGGAACAGTGAAGTGGTTTAACGCAGCGAAGGGTTTTGGTTTCATTCAGCGCCAGTCCGGAGAAGATGTGTTTGTGCACTTTTCGGCGATCCAGTCGGAAGGGTACAAGTCGCTCAACGAAGGCCAGGCAGTGGAATTCGAAGTCAAGCAGGGACCGAAAGGTCTGCAGGCTGAGAACGTCGTCGGTCTGTAACCCCGTCTGATCGTATTCTGAAGCGCCCAATTTTGCCGCGTCAGCGAAGCGCAGGGATTGCGCTTGGGCGGACGTGTACGAACGCGCGCTTCTGAACGCGCCGGCTGGCGCGGCAGCAGTGCTGCGAGTTGAGTTAGGTATGGCCCTTGAAGGGCGGACCCAGCCTCCGTCCTTTGAGGGATTTCTCCGACCGCGGAAGAGTCCGGAACTGGAGGGCCAGTTTCGCGATTCAGGTAGTAGCAGACGTGTGTTCACGGTGGTTTGGTTTCGCGGATTCGTTCGTCCAGGGTAGTCGTTTAGATCAGGTTGGCAGGCAGTCATTCATAACGCGAGTTTGAGTTTTCACTCAGCGCCTTACGGAGGGCAAATGCAAACACTAGTCGAAGGGCAATCCATCCGGCACGAGCAGTACGGCATGGGCATCGTTACGGAATCGAATCACGAGCGTACTACGATTGATTTTGACGATCACGGGGTGAAGCGGTTCGTGACGTCGATCTGGTCCGCGGAATTGATCGGCGAACCGCCGGCGACGCCGCCGACCAAGCGCCGGGGACGGCGCAAGTCGGTAAAGAAAGCGGCATAAATTTCGCTGCGCAGGAATTGGTGGTTGGTTTTTCGAGAGCCGGATTTATTCCGGCTCTTTTTTTTCCCCCGCGCTATTCGAGGTGACTATACTGGCGAAAATGAACCGCACGTTTATGCTTGGCGGTTGCTCTGACGTTTTCCGCTCTAATCCTGCGCTCTGGTAGGTGGAGACTTTAAACTCCAGCGCCACTCGACCTGCCTCCGGGTGAGGTAGCGCTGGGGTGCTAGAATGAACCGCTCATGGCGCGCAATTTCTGGTGAGTCGCGGAATGCGCGTGGCTCGAGGATCAACACGGATATGAAGCGAAGCCTTTGGTTCGAGATGGTGTTGGTCCTGGCGGGTGTGATGGTGGCTGCGGGTGCGGTGGCGGCGCAGGGCCAGGTGGCGTCGGGCGACGAGAATCCTGCAGGTGCGCCGTCGACGCAGAGTCAGGCGCCGGCACAAACCCCGCCGAAAAATCCGGCGGACGCGCGGATCGTGCATCATTTGGCGGCGGATGTTTCGGTGGCTTTGGGGCCGAACTGGCAGGAATACGATATTGGCAGCGTGCCGCCGCCGATGGCGATTGCGAATTTCGCGCCGCCGTTTCATCTGACGGGAATTTTGGCGCTGCAAAATGCGAAGCAGGTGGCGATGCTGCAATTCGCGACCTCGAGCAATCCGTTGATCGGGCACGATTCCAGCTGGCTTGATTCGCAGCTGCATATGCCCAGCGGTTCGGGGATGAGCCTACTGGACCTGATATTTTATTATTTTTTCCCTCCTTCGTCGGCGTGCATCGAGCAGGTTTTGACGCAAGATCCCAAGGCCACTTTTGCGCCCCTGCCGACGACGGGGTCGGGCGACAGCAGCGATCCGGTGTTGCAGGTGTCCTTGGCGTGCAAGCCACCGGCAACGATGGCGGGATTTTTTGCGTCGCAGGTGAGCGGCGGGATTACATTTGCGCAGACGAACGATGGGCCGCGGGCGTTTGCGCGGATTGGAGATTTTTATCTAGCTCCGATGGACCGCGAAACGATCGGGGGAATGATCTGGTACATATTTGAGGCACAGCGGACGGATCCCCTGGGGCCGAGTGCTTCGACGAATTTTAATTTGCCGGGGAATATGCAGGGGGCGCAGTCGGATTATTTCTGGGCGATTGGCGCAATTTCGCCGTTTCCGTTCGTGAGCGATTCGCCGCGGGCGAATCAGCCGTTGATTCATGTGGCGTACGCGGGGATTGGGGCGAATGGGAACAAGAAGGCGGAGTTTATGTCGATATTGCAGAGGGTGCAGGTCAAGGGGGCCTCGGCGGGGGTGCAGTAGCGCCGGGGCTTTGCGGCGTGGGCGCGGGGTGAAAGGCTGGTGAGGTGGAAATCGAAGATGTCGCTCGTCGACGCGCAGAAGCGGCGCGCGTCTGTCGGGATGACAACTAGACCCGCGGTTTAAAAACAACTTCAACGGCAACTTCAGAGACGCTTCAACACCGAGTTCAAAGACAGTTCAGCACCAACATTACACCAACTTCAAAAACCGCACGTCGACTTCTACGCTCCTCTGGATGACGGCCA
>PMHK01000215.1 GCA_003156635.1 Acidobacteriota bacterium
GCAGCAGCGCGCGCACCCGCGCGGAAAGCTCCACAAACGAAAAGGGCTTCAACACTAAATCGTCCGCACCCAGATCGAGCGCTTGCACGCGTTCCTCCGGGCGGTTGCGGCCGGTCAAGATCAAAATGGGCAACTGGGGCCGTTTGCTCCGGAACTTCTGCAAGACCTGCATCCCCTCGGCTTGCGGAAGATTCAAATCCAGTCTTGCGGCATCGTACTCATTTTCCTCGACCATGGACTCAGCTCCAGCGCCGTCGGTTGAGACATCCACGGTGTAGTGCTCGCTGCCAAATCCGTCGTTCAGAAATGTAGCGAGCGACGGATCGTTTTCCGCAATTAGCAAACGCATTTTGTATTTCTCCTGAGGAAGGGGAAACCTCAAGGGTATCGAAGGGGAAGCAAACTTAATTTAAAGCTAACGGAAGTGTCAAAGGAAATCTTCATTAAGCTGAAAAAAGTGTGAGGGAGTTAACNNCTTACGAATGGGTCATTTTTTCCGGCTTGACCCATTCATCGAATTCTTCCGCGGTCAAATGGCCCAACTTTAAGGCTGCTGCGCGAAGGCTGGTGTGCTCGTGGTGCGCCGTGTGGGCAATTTCGGCCGCTTTATCGTAACCAATCTTCGGGCTGAGGGCGGTGACCAGCATCAACGAATTGTTAACATTTTCTTCGATGCGCGCCAGATCGAGCTGCATGCCGTTCACAGCGTGATCCACAAATGAACGGCACGCGTCGGTGAGCAACCGGACCGAATTCAGAAAATTGTGAATCATCACGGGCTTGAAAACGTTAAGTTGAAAATTTCCCTGCGAGCNNGGATTCACTTTGCCCGGCATGATGGAAGAACCCGGCTCATTTTCCGGCAAGATCAGTTCCCCGAATCCCGCGCGAGGGCCTGAGGCCAACCATCGAACATCATTGGCGATTTTCATGAGCGACGCGGCAAGGGTCTTCAAGGCGCCGCTGGCGAAGACGATCTCATCGTGGGCCGAAAGCGCCGCGAACTTATTCGGGTGGGATTTGAACGGCAACTGGGTCAGCTCCGCAATTTTCTTCGCGGCGCGTTCCGCAAACTCCGGGTGCGCATTCAAACCGGTACCCACCGCGGTGCCGCCAATCGCCAGGTCATACAAACCCGGAAGAGTCTCCTTCAATCGCGCGATGTCGCGATCGAGCAAGCTGACCCACCCCGATATTTCTTGTCCGACCGTGAGTGGAGTCGCGTCCATCAAATGCGTCCGTCCAATTTTCACTACCCGAGCAAAACTCTGTGCCTTAGCGTCCAAGGCATCGCGCAACCGCTGAACCGCCGGAATTAACGCCTCCGCCGTGCGCGACGCGGCCGCGATGTGCATGGCTGTCGGGAAAGTATCGTTGGAGGACTGCGACATATTCACGTCGTCATTGGGATGAACCGGCTTTTTACTCCCCATCTCGCCGCCCGCGATTTCGATGGCTCGATTCGAAATCACTTCGTTGGCGTTCATGTTGGTCTGCGTGCCGCTTCCCGTTTGCCACACGTGCAATGGGAAGTGCTCGTCGAGTTTTCCGGCGATGACTTCGTCGGCCGCCAGGGTGATTAACTTGGCTTTCTCCGCCGACAGCTTTCCCAGATCCTGGTTCACCAATGCGGCAGCCTTCTTGAGAATGCCAAAAGCGCGGATCAGTTCCGGCGGCATGGTGTCCCGGCCGATATCGAAATGGATCAGCGAACGCGCAGTCTGCGCGCCATAATAGCGGTCCACCGGCACCGCAATCTTGCCCATGCTGTCCGATTCGATTCTGGTCTGAGCCGTCGCCGCCACTGACGCCTTTGGGTCCAAATTCCCCTCCCCCTGAAAATCGTTAGGGTCCGGCCCATGTTTCCGCCCGGTCCTTATATAAGGATACTGCGAAAGAGCGCCGCGATGCAGCCGATCGCTGCCCGACAGTTCAATTGCTGGGGCCATGCGCTCGGTCAGCTGTCCAGCGATTGCCCTTTCGTACAGGCACGTTTTCGGAAACGGCTGCGATAGGATTAGCCTCGCCTTTCTTCGAACCAGAATAAAATTGGATTTCTCCTAGTCGACACCAGAATTGCGTCTAGCGGCCAAGCGTTCGGGCCGATATCCGAGGAACCAGACAACTCAATGGCATTCCTTTTCAAACCAGCGATCCCCACCGAGGGCATGGAGGGCTTAAGCACGCCAGCCGACCCGCTGTCGGTCGATGAAAAACGGCGGGCCGCGCCAGAACCAGCGGGTTCCGGCATTGAACCGGCCCCACCCGACGCGGTAGCGCTCGAGGAATTCCTGCTCAAGAATTTCCTCACGGAGGAAGCTCTGCCTGAAACGCCTTCGGAAAACGCGGCAGAGTCCAGTATGGAATTGCCGCGCGCCGAGGATCTAGAAACTGCTTTCGAAAACATCGTGAACGTCCCCGACGGCTTGTCGAATCCGATTATCAGCGTCGACGCGAATCTGCTATCCGATCTCGCCCAAGAATCGGTCATCCCCCAAAATCCCAAGCTGGAAGCCGTCGAATGGGCTTTGGAAGAGACGCTAGCAAACCACAAAGAATGGCTCGATTCCCACGGCGAGCTCGGCAAAAAAGCTGACCTGCGAAAGGCCAAGCTCGAAGGCATGGAGCTGATCGGCGTCGGCTTGCGTTACGCAGACTTGCAGGACGCGAACTTGAAGGCCGCCGATTTACTGCTCGCAGATTTGCGCGACGCGTCTTTGATCCGTTCGAATTTGCTGGAGACGTGCCTGGTCGGTGCGAACCTGGAAGGCGCGAATCTCGAAGGCGCTTCGCTGGAGAGCGCCATGGGCTTGCTGCCCCGCCAGCTGGCTGGAACAAATCTGCACGAAGCATCCTTACCGGCGCAGATTCTGGAATTCAACGCGTTGCCCACGTTTTCTGCCGGTTCGAAAACGGTCGGACGGTTGTTCATCACCATGATGATCGTCTGCTTTTTGTCCTTTGTGATGATTTTGAAGACGAAGGACATTCAGCTGCTCGCCGACACCGCGATCATTTCGTTCTTGCATTCGCCGGCTGCGGCGGCCGCGATGCCTACCGACGAAATTTATCTTCTGGCCCCGGCTCTTCTGGTGGCTCTCTTCTTGTTCTTCTTGTATCGCCTGCAAGAGGTGTGGGACGCGGTGCTGGAGTTGCCAGCCGTTTTCCCGGATGGCCGGATGCTTGGGCAGAATGCGCCGCGAATTATTACTGGCCTGCTGCGCACTCACTTTCGCTGGATGGATCACGACGGGCATTCGACCCGCATGATCGAGAAAAGCTTTTCCGTTCTGCTGGCATATTGGACCGTGCCGATTGTTCTGCTCATGTACTGGTTGCGCTACCTGACGGCTCAGGATTTTCACGGAACCCTGCTTCACCAGGTCCTGCTGCTCATCGGTGTTGGCGTCGCCTTCTATTGCTCGACAAAAATCGGGCGGCCCGGCGAAAAATGGCCCACGGACGAAAAGCCGATTCCTCCGGTTCTTGCCAAGCTAAAGGCGTTACGACCGGTCACGATCCTGGTCACGTTATTCGTTGCGATGTCGCTATTGGCTGGAGGCGTCATCGCCGGAATTCCGCACGAGAAGCAGCGGGCACCGCAATTCATGTCCGCGGACCCGCGACGCTGGGCTTCAAGCGTGATGTGGTTGGTCGGATACGATCCTTACGCGGAGCTAACCGAGGCTTCGATCTCTCGCCGGCCGGCAAACTGGAACGGCGCGGACGATCAGGTCTCGTCGGTGGTCGGAGCGCACCTGAACGGAACGAAATTTCGGTATGCGCAAGCGTACGAAATCTTTCTGGCCAACGCGCGCCTGTTCCAGGCTGACCTGCAGGGCGCCTTTCTTTCCGGCGGCGATTTGCGAAATGCGGACCTGGGTCAGGCGAATTTGCGATTCGCCATCCTGGATCGCGCGAACCTGCAGCACGCGAACCTGGATCGCGCCCGCATCGACGGCGCAAACTTGTCCCGCACCGATCTGCGTGGGGCGAATCTTTCCTATACCTCGGCAGTCGGCGCGAGTCTGCCGGATGCGCGACTCGACGGCGCCAGCCTCTACAGCGCGAATCTGGAGAACGCTTCACTGCTTCGCGGCAATCTCGAAAAGGCCGATTTGCGCGAAGCCCGGCTCGTCAACGCCAGCCTGGAAGGTGCGGATCTGCAGCAAAGCTACTTGTGGTCCGCGAAGCTTCCGGGAGCAAGCTTGCGCAAAGCGCAGCTGGCCACCGCGATCTTTATTGACGCTGACCTCAGTAACGCTGACCTGAGCGGCGCGCAATTCAATGGCACGGTGTTAAATGGCGCGAACCTGCAGGGCGCCATCCTCGATGGCGCCGATTTGCGCGGAGTCTTGCAACTCAGCGTCGCCCAGGTGTGTTCCACGAAATCGCGCAACGGCGCGATCTTCGAAGAGTCGTTCCGTGCGCAGGTTGACGCGCAGTGCGGCGGCGCGCCGGCACCGAAAATTCCCCAGTAGTTTCGCAGCGCGCCAACTGGCGGCACGCTAAGCACTGCGCACCCGAGTCAGTTACAATGTAGCTCTGCCTGATCGTCAGGCGTTTCCAAGTGAACTCCCCGTCAAAACCGAATATTCCAGCCAGATTTTTGTCTGGTGCCCTGATGTTGGGCATTGCGATCGTGACCTGGCTTCTGATTTATGTTCCTGGCCTGGCGCGTCCCGGATTGCTGGACGATGCCGACTCCATCCACGCCGAAGCGGCGCGCGAAATGCTTTTGAATCACAACTGGGTCACTCTTTACATCAACGGCATTCGATACCTGGAAAAAGCCCCGCTGATGTACTGGTCCGTTGCGACGAGCTACAAATTATTCGGAGTTGGCGAGTGGCAGACTCGCCTTCCGCTGGCTTTAGCGGTGCTGGGCCTGGCGTGGTGCGCTCTTCTGTTTGGCAGGCGTTTCCTTGGGAAAGAAGGTGGATTTTATTCGGCTTTGATTCTGATCACCGCGCCCGGAATTTACATCTACACGCGGTTTCTGATTCCCGATGTGGTCGTGGCGATGTGGTTGACGCTCGGCTTGTACCTTTTCCTCATCGCTTACGAGCAAGACAACCCTTCGCGTTGGATTTGCTGGGGATTCGCGGTAACCGTCGCGCTGAACGTGCTCACCAAGAGCCTGATCGGCATCGCTTTTCCCGGGATGATAATTTTTGTTTTCGTGCTGGTGACCTGCGGCTTCAAAAAGCTTCTGAAGATGCATCCCATTTCAAGCACGTTCGTTTTTCTGATCGTCGCTGCACCCTGGCACATCCTTTCGACGATTCGCAGCCCGGCTCAGCCCGCGGGCCCAGAACGCGGCTTTTTGTGGTTTTATTTCATCAACGAACAATTCCTGCGTTACATCAACAAACGCATTCCTCGCGACTACGACAAAGTTCCTCTGCTGGTTTTCTGGGCACTGCTCTTGGTGTGGCTGATTCCCTGGTTCGTTTTTCTGTTCCCGGCGTTGAAACAGATTCCTTTGCGGATCCGCGCATGGCGTGAAGCTCTTGATGCGCGCGCGCGAGTCAATCTGTTCCTGGGCGTTTGGGCCGGCGTGATCATGTTGTTTTTCAGCTTTTCCACTCGACAGGAATATTATTCGTTGCCCGTGCTTCCGGCGCTGGCGCTGCTGATCGGGGGCTGGCTGCAGCGCGAACGCGAATCTTCAGCTGGAAGTCCAGAGCGTCGCATCGGTCTGCGTGCGTCGACTGCATTGCTTGCAATCGGTGTGCTTGGATTTGTGGCGGCGATGACCATGCTGGCGGTGACGCATCCATTTCCGCCCGGCTCCGATATCGGCACCGTTTTGGTTTCTCATCCCGGCGAATACAAATTGTCGCTCGGACACATGCAAGACCTGACCATTCCGTCGTTCGGTTTATTTCGGACTCCTCTGTTGTTGATCGGGCTCGGACTCCTGTTCGGCACGGTGGCGAACTGGATTTTCCGCCGGCGCGGCGGCCTGATCGGTGCAAATCTGTCGCTAACCGCGATGATGATCGTGGTGCTCTATTGCGTGCACCTCGGATTCGTCACCTTCTCGCCGGAACTCACTTCTAAGTCGATGGCCGTGCAGATTCGCAACGAACTGCAGCCCGGCGACACCATCGTCATCAATGGAAAGTACGAGCGAGGTTCGACCCTGAACTATTACACCGGGCAGCAGGTGTATGTCTTGAACGGGCGAGATGGCAACCTCTGGTTCGGCTCGTTTTTTCCCGGCGCGCCGGATGTGTTTCTGGACGATGCCTCCTTCGCGCGTTTGTGGGCCGGGAAAAATCGAGTATTCTTTTTTACGGAAGACTATATGAAGGACGAAGCGTTGCACGGCATCGATCCCACAACGGTAAGAGTTTTTGCCACGCAGGGCGGGAAGTTCGTGCTGACGAATCAAGGCTTTTCGCGCCCATGAAATGAATCCAAGCTCTCTTGCTGCAGCGCGAGTAAAAGAAAATTGATTTAAGTTGATAGCCGAGCTAACGATCCTTCGGAGGAATTGATGCACCCATGGCATGACCTAAGTCCCGGTGAAAACGTCCCGAAAGAATTCGACGCCGTAATCGAGATCCCCACCGGTTCGAGCGTGAAATATGAACTCGATAAAACCAGCGGCATCATCCGTATGGATCGGGTGCTGTATTCCGCCGTAATTTATCCGGCAAACTACGGCTTCATTCCCCAGTCGCTGGCCGAGGATCACGATCCGCTCGATGTCCTGGTGCTGTGCCAAGTTCCCGTCGTGCCCCTTACCGTGATGCACGCGCGCACCATTGGCCTGATGGCGATGATCGATTCCGGAACGCTCGACCACAAGATTATCGCGGTCGCCACCGCCGATCCCGAATACAACTCCTACCACGAGGCCAGCGAGTTGCCGCCGCACAAGCTGGCCATGGTCCGCCGTTTTTTCCAGGACTACAAGCAACTCGAGGGCAAAATCGTGGAGGTTGACGAATTCCAGTCCGCGTCCGCCGCCTACCCGGTCATCGAAAGCGCTCTGGCCCGCTACGACAAGAAACGCCGAGCCGGCCACCACAAGAAATAGCGCGGCCGCTGACTTCAGGTGCTTTGTCCCTACCAGCACCCAAGGCGATAACCAGGCGAACTGTACTAACTTGCCCGTTTTCTGTCCGTTCGTTCAGTTGTGCTGCACTTTCGCTCCTCTTCATACTGGATGAGCCGTTTCTTGGGAAATGTGATTAGCGATAACCTTGGGGATCGCCGTGCGACTCTCGCCTCGCTCTGGTTCATACGACTCGACTCGCTCCTGCGCGCTGCTTCCCCAGCATTGGACTGACAGATTCAAAAATTGTGCAGGGCTTGAACCTGTCGCGATCGCTCGAAGCACCGGACGCCCGGAACATGCCACGGGCCGCGAATGCTGGCGGAGGAAAAAATGAGTCGGACGCTTGGAGCACTCGTACTTGTTGCAGGTTTCGCGTGGATCCCTTCGGCCCAGGCCGGCACCACGAACGTAAAGTGCGCCATGAACGAAGACCGGGTGTGGGTCTACGAATCGGTCGTTGATTTCAACCTCTCCGCCAAATTGAAATGCGGGGAACCGGTCCAAATTATCGGCCGCGTGAAAGGCTACGTAAAAGTACAGACGCAATCTGGAGTGGAAGGCTACGTGGCCGATAGCGCGTTTCCCAAATCCGCGCTGCCGCCCGAACCTGAGGAAAAACCAAACGACGTTGGATCTGCTTCCGCCGCGGCGCTCGCCCACCATACCGCGCCTCCGAGCGTGGACGCGCCACAAACAACCGTGGCTGTCGCCTCGCCGATGCCGGCAAAATCGAACACAAATGCCATAGCGTCGACTGCGCCGTCAGTGCCCGTAAATTCGACACCGGCGCCGGCCGTAGCTTCGAATGTCGCCACTACAGTTGCACCAGCACCGGCACCGGCGCCTGTACCCGTGGCCGTGAAACCTCAGCCGGCTGCTGTTGTTCCGGTCGTCGCCGCTGCGGCAAAACCGCAGCCTGTTGTTGTGGCAAGTGCGGCTCCGGCGCCGGCTCCATCGGCTTCCCCGGTTGCGGCTTCAGTCGCACAACCTTCGCAACCTGCCGCAGTCGAAATAACGCTTTCGACTGCGTCAGCTCCAGCCGCTGCAAGTTCCAGCGCCGCGCCAGCGCCTGTGGCCGCTCCGGCCGCGGTTGCGCCAGCCCGACCCGCACCCGCGCCAGTCGCCGTAAATTCACAACCGGCCGCCGAGCCCCTTGCGGCAGCCTACAGTTCGGGCTCTACGGCTCCGGTGGCCAGCGATCGAGCGCCCAGTGCCGCGCAACCGGCGATCCAGCCGGTGTCGGACAGCGTTTCTCGTCCCGCTCCGCCGCCGGTGAATCCAGACGAAGACGAAGACACCGCCGTGCACGCTCTCGAAAACGAGAACGCCGGCTGCACGCACTTTTTTTCGGCATACGGACTTTCACCCAACCAGTACAAGTGGCTGGCGCAAAATCGCAAGAAGGCGTTCCCCAGCGTCTGCCCGGCGCCGAATCCCTCGATGGTCGATTTCGTGGTGATCTTCACGCATGACGTGGCCTTCTATAACGTGACCATGCCCACGGCGGTGCACGTCGATGGCAATGGTTTTTCCGACTGGACTCCGATGTCTACCGTGGACAACTCCTTAATGACCCAATCCGAAGCGAATAGCAGCCATCATGAGTACGTTTGGGTATTCCACACCACTCGCGGCGCCTTCGATCCGGCGAAATTCTCGGCGAGGCGCAAACCGCTGTTCTCCAAGGGCGAGACGAATATGTTGGGATCCCATGGCGGGTACAAGACGGTCATGGATGCGCTGACGTACATCGAAGAAGCCCCGACCGCGCGCTAGTTGGTGGATTGCAAGAGCCGCAAACCGCCGTCCAAGAGGGCCGCGCGCGGTCACCGCGTTCCTCTCAGCGCACACGACGTCACTCCTTCCTTGTGCCGTCTCGCAGAAGATGCGATAAGAAATTCCAACACGGCCTGTTCTGATCGTTGCGACGACTCTTGGGAGTTCTCACATGAAGAAGCAAGTTGTAGCCATTGCCCTGCTACTGGTGTTTGGCGCCACAGCGCACGCGCAACGCAACACTTCGATCTCTGACGATGAATCGAAAATTCGCGCGTTGGAAAGCGCCTGGAATCTTGCCGAGGAAGAAAAGAACATCAGCGCGTTGGATCAAATGCTGGCCGCAACTTTCGTCTACACCGAATTCGACGGCTCGTTTTCCGACAAGGCCCAATTCCTGAAGACGGTCAAAACATCCGCTCCAACCTCCGATCAGATTACCAACCAGGAAGTCGCGGTAGCACTCTATGGAAATACCGCGGTGGTGACCGGAATCTTCAAGGAAAAAGGAATCGAGAACGGAAAGCCATTTACGCGGCGAGGCCGGTTCACGGACACCTGGCTCAATCAGAACGGCGTTTGGCTTTGCATCGCTAGCCAAGCGACGCTGCTTAGCCACTAAAGGCCAAAAGTTTCCAGGTCTCGCGCACGCTGTCAGGCAAATTTCTTGAACTGTAGCGAGGCCGAGTTTATGCAGTAGCGCAGGCCGGTGGGTGGGGGGCCGTCGTCAAAGACATGTCCCAAGTGCGCGTCGCAGCGCCGGCAGGTAACTTCCTCGCGCGTCACCCCGAAACTGTGATCTTCTTTCGTCTGAATATTTTCCGGTGCGATAGGCGCCCAAAAACTGGGCCATCCTGTACCGGAATTGAATTTCGTTTCCGAACTAAACAGCGCCGTCGCACAGCACAGGCAGCGAAACAGCCCCCTCTCTTCTAAATTCCAGTAGGCGCCGCTATAGGCAAATTCGGTGTCGCCCTTTCTGGTAATTTCGTAGATTCCGCGCCCCAGCAATTCGCGCCATTCGTCGCCGGTTTTGACGACCTTCAGCACCTGCACCGCATCCTGCCGAACACCGGCATCGGAGAAATTTACAATCGTGACTATCTCAGGAGGAGTGAGGCCGAGAGCGCGTTTTTGGCTGGCGTGAGCGCTTTGAATTCGAAATCGCAGGAAAGCCGCTGCAGAAATTGCCGCAACACACGTGAAGAGGAAGATCCGGCGTGAGGAGTTGGTCCGACCTTCTTTTCCGTCCAGATTTGGTTCGAACATTTTAATAGCCAGGCACTTAGGTTCGCTCGCCAGATACCTGGTTAAGGCTACCAGCCAATTGTCTCGTTTGGAACATTCAAGTTCTTTCGCTCCTGCTATAAAAAATACTGGAATCATAGATTGCGTATCTGCTGAAGGGGGCTTCCTAAGTGGACCGAGAGTACGATGTTTTCGAAAAGTTTCCGGACGGCTCGCAGATCTGGAGAGCATTCGTAAAAGGCCTGATCGAGGCTCGCGCCCGGGTCGTCGAACTGAGCGAGACGTCTCTGAACGAGTTCTATGCGATTCACACCCCTACCAAAGAAGTTGTGGCCACCTCACCGAAGCGTTACGAATAATTCGATCCCCTTCAGGGTGTCGTGGTTTTTCCAAGCTTCTCACCGTCGTTAAACCCAGGGAAGTCATCGCAATTTCCTCCATTGCAGGCTGCATCAGCAACCGGGTAGCATGGATTCCGCTGGACCAACTAACGTTCAACGAAAAATTACCGATTCGCCGTAAAACTGCGCTAGCATCTGCTGTCGACAAAACTACGGAGCTGAAAATCGATGAAAACGATTGGAATTGTGAGTGGAGCGGTGCTCTTCGCCGTAGCCGGGCTGGGAATTTCGGCCAGCGCGGTCAAGCAAGGAGTGGCCAAACCGGTCGTTCAGAAGGCCGCCTCCCATCAAACTGGGGACGTTGCCCGTGGAAAATATCTGGTAGAAGAAGTCGCCATGTGCGGCGAGTGTCACACCCCGCGCGACGCCCAGGGCAATTTGATCGAGGCGCGCGACTTGCAAGGCGCGCCCACCTGGATCGCGCCGGTTCACCCCGATTCCAATTGGGCCTGGAACGCTCCGACCCTCGCCGGTTTCGCGGGCTACTCCGACGCGGATGCTGTCAATATTTTGGAAAAAGGGATCGGGGCAAACGGGCAGCCCATTCAGCGTCCCATGCACATTTACCATATGTCGCATGAAGACGCGCTGGCCATCGTCGCGTACTTGAAATCGTTGCCATCTCTTCCGCAATAAAACCGGCGCACGCTACAGCGCGGGACAATTACTTATCGGGTTTTGCATGTATTCCGCGCCAGGCGGCAATCGCGGACCATGTGTAGCTTGAAATCCTTGGGACCCGCGAGCTCCGATGCCTAAGAAATTAGCCAAGCCTGCCGCGCGCAAGCCCCCCAGTGGTACATCGTCGCGCGCGCCGAAAATGCGAGAAGGCCGCATTCCGCTCGGCGTCAACGACGCGGAAATCGAAGTTGAAGGCGGCACCGCCAAGCTCACCAACCTCAACAAAATTTTCTGGCCGAAGCTCGGCCTGACCAAACGCGACCTGCTCCAATACTATCTCGACGTTTCGCCTTACTTAATGCCCCACCTGAAAGACCGCGCGATGGTCATGAAGCGCTATCCCAACGGCATCGACGGTGGTTTTTTCTTTATGAAGCGTGCTCCGTCCGGCCGGCCTTCGTCCGTTCCTGTCTGCGCTATCGAGCATGGCTCCGGAAACGTCATCGACTTCCCGGTGGTCCAGCACGTCGCTTCGCTCATGTGGGTCGTGAATCTGGGTTGCATCGATCTGAATCCCTGGTATGCCCGCTGCGACGACGTGTATCGCCCCGATTTTCTGCAATTCGATCTCGATCCGGTTGAAGGCACCAAGTTCGAGCGTGTGCTGGAAACCGCGCTGGTCGTTCGCGATGCTCTCGATTCCCTGAAAATCACCAGCTACGCGAAGACCACGGGTTCGCGCGGAATTCACGTTTATGTTCCCATCGAACGTGGACCGCTGCAGAAACAGGTTTGGACTTTCGCCAAAGCGCTCTCTCACGAACTATTGAACCGCAATCCGAAACTCATCACCGCAGAATATCGGGTGGCGCATCGCCCCAAGAATCACGTTTTGGTCGACTACAATCAAAACGCCTGGAACCGCACTCTCGCCTCGGTTTACTCCGTCCGCCCCAAGCCGGCCGCTACCGTTTCCACTCCGGTTACCTGGAAAGAAATCGAACGTGGATTCCGCATGGAAGATTTCGCCATGAAGACGGTGCTGCCCCGGTTCAAGAAGCTGGGCGATCTGTGGAAGCCGCTGCTCGAGAACAAAGGCCGCACCAACCTGGAAAAATTCTTGTGACTTTGCCCCTCGCCAAGACCTACGCTCCGATGGAAGCATTGCCGGCCTCGGAGCTTCCGTCTGGTCGTAACTGGCAATACGAACCTAAATGGGATGGTTTCCGTTGCCTGGCCTTCCGCGACAGCGCAAAAATCGATCTGGAATCAAAATCCGGCAAACCTCTCACCAGGTATTTCCCGGAACTCGTCGATACGCTCGCCGCGCTCAAAGCAAAGAAATTCGTTCTCGATGGCGAAATTGTCATTCCGGTTGACGGAAATCCGTCCTTCGATCATCTACTGATGCGGATTCACCCTGCCGCCAGTCGCGTATTGAAGCTCAGCAAGGAAACGCCTTCCGTTTTTATCGTGTTCGATTTGCTGGTAGACGATGCGGGAAAATCGCTGATCAAGGCAACGTTGCAGGAACGGCGCACGGCGCTCGAAAAATTCGCCAGAAAGAATTTCAAGAAGGACGGTCTCCTGCGACTCTCCCCAGCCACCAGCGATTTGTCCATGGCGCGCAAATGGTTTCATATGGGCGTCGGCCTGGACGGTATTGTCGCCAAGCGCACCGATCTTCCCTACCAGAGTGGCAACCGCGAGGGTATGCAAAAAATCAAAACCCAGCGAACCGCGGACTGCGTTGTCGGCGGATTTCGCTACCTGGAAAAAGCCAAACAAGTTGGATCGTTACTTCTGGGCCTATACGACCAGGCCGGTTTGCTGGATCATGTCGGCTTTTGTTCTTCGATCAGCAACGAAGAACGCCCGGCCTTGACCAAAAAACTGCAAAAACTGATCAAACCACCGGGCTTCACCGGCAGAGCTCCCGGAGGCCCCAGCCGGTGGAGCACGAAACATTCCCTCGAATGGGAGCCGCTGGCGACGAAACTCGTCGTCGAAGTGCAATTCGATCATTTCACCGGCGGCCGCTTTCGCCACGGCACAAAATTTCTACGTTGGCGCCCGGAGAAATCTCCGCGGGCCTGTACCATGGACCAAGTTCAGCGCGAACACCGCGCAGCGATGGGTTTACTGTAACGTTTGGCCAGCAATTTCACGGATTCGCATAAGCGAGGGCGCCATGCCAGCTTCCACTTGGAAAGGGTTCATCACCTTCGGACTAATTTCCGTTCCAATCCGTTTATTTGCCGCTGCGCGTTACTCGCATATTCGTTTTCACGAAGTTCATCGCAAATGTGGCAACCGGGTGCATCAGCAACTCTATTGCCCGTACGACGAAGAGGTTGTTCCCCGCGACGAAATCGTGATGGGCTATGAAACCGACGACGGCAAAATGGTCATTATTGATCCGCAGGAACTGAAGGCGCTGCAGCCGCAATCATCTACCGAAATGGAGATTTCGCAGTTTGTGTATCTGGACGAAGTCGATCCCATTTATTTCGAAACCTCCTACTTTTCCGTTCCCGAAGAGGCCGGGCGGCGCGCCTATGGCCTGATCCTCAGCACCATGAAACAGATGAAAATCGCGGCGATCGCCAAAGTCACCATGCATCAGCGTGACCGCTCCATCATCATCCGACCCTACGACAAGGGATTAGCCGTGCACACGCTGTATTATCCGAATGAAATTCGCGAAGTTCCCGGATACGGCAAGGAGCCACCCAAGAGCCAAAACCGTCAGGAGCTTTCGCTGGCGGAACAGTTTGCGAAAACCCTGATCAAGCCTTTCCAGCCGGAGAAATTTCACGACGACTACCAGGCCAGCGTACGCGAATTGATCGAGAACAAGGCCAAAGGCAAAGCAGTTCCGATCATTCCCAGGGGGAAGAAGCTCGCGCCGGTCATCGATTTGGCAACCGCATTAAAAAACAGCATCGCCAACAAAAAAGCGTCCGGCGCAGCCGCCTCGAAACGGAGTCCAACCATGAGGTCATCAAAGGGCCGAAAAAGCGCCTAGACGGCACCGCTACAGTCGATCTTGGCGAATCGCCCGCCGATATACCTCATCGAATAGGGGGTATGCACCCAGAATTCCTCAGGCGGCCATGAGCGACTCTTACAATCCGGGGCGGAGTGCCAAGGAAAACAATGGCATCGCGTGACGTAATTTTTTGGGCGGTCGACACCCAGGCGGATTTCATGTTGCCCGATGGCAAGCTTTACGTCCCGGGGGCGGAACACTTATTGACGAATCTGAACCGTCTGGTCGATCAAGCTCGTGAAGGTCGTGTGCTTTTGATTTCCCATGGCTGCATTCACCTCGAAGGCGATCCGGAATTCGCCGAGTTCCCACCGCACTGCATTCGCGATACGCCCGGTGCCAAATTCGTGCCGCACGCACTCGCCAACAAAGTTTTCACCGTGCCCAACCACGAAAATGCCGTGCTTCCAGAGGATCTCCACGAGCACGAACAAATCCATCTGGAAAAGGATACCCTCGACGTTTTTCAAAGCCGCCATGTTGCCGAGATAGTTCGGCGCTTAAACCCGAATGCTGAGATTTTCATTTTCGGGGTGGTGACGGAAATCTGCGTTCGCTTCGCAGCCAGAGGCTTGCTCGAGCAAGGCCGCCATGTGTCCATCGTGGAAGACGCTATTGCCACGCTGAATCCCGCCGAAGGTCAGCGCGCCCTCGCCGAACTTCGCGCCTTGGGCGCAAAAATTGTCTCCACCGGGGATGCGATCAAGGCCGCAGTAAATGCCGCCCAAAACCTCATCGCTAGATCCCCTGACCGTTCCATCGGGTCGGAGCGATCCTCTTAAACAAATCGCTGTTCCACGAATTGTTCTCCTGATCGAACCTGAGCCACAAAAAAAACGGGCATCCGCTGCTTCGCGGATACCCGTCCCAGCCTTCAGCCAGACTCTGCGCTTATTTGGGCTTACCACCGCCGTGTTCTTCCGGGGCCGCATGCTGCTGTGGTGGCGCTTGACGTTGCTGCAATTGCTGCTGTTGTTGGGTGTGCTTCTGCACCAACGTGTCGGTTTGCTGTTGGTGCTTTTGTTCCAGTTGCTGGTTTCGCTGGTCGCTGGCTTTCTGTTGGGTCGCACGCTGGTGGTCTTTCTCCTGCTGCGCCGCCAGCTTCTGGCGTTCCTGATCCTGCTGCTTATACATTTTGTCCTGCTGAGTCTGGTATTTCTTGTCCAATGCCGGATTTCCGGTGTTCGGCGCGGTGCGCGTTGCGGGCTGAATGTCCTTGACGTGGCTCGGTTTGGCGGCAGGCGTCGCCGCTTCGGTCCGCGCTACGTTGTTGTTTTCGGTGCGCGCTGCTCCGTTGTTCGCCGTGCGTTCAGGAGCCTTGTAAGGAGCGCCGGCTTCTCGTGCCGCCACGACTCCATTGCCCTTGAATTCATTCGCCCGCTGCGTTGCGGCAATCGGCGGCCGTCCCTGGTTCGCTGATGCACGAAGCTCCGGATTGCCGTGTGCGGCGGCCACGTGCTGCGTCTGCGCCGCTACTGGCGGGATGTGTCGCTCACTTGCCGCCCGTTCCTGCTCTGCGGTGGCGCGAGCTTCCACTCCGCCATTGCCTCCGTTGTAACTCACCCGGTTGTTGACCTCGGTCACTCGCGTTTCATACACATTGTGGATGACCGTGACATTCACGTTAGTTACCGCACGGTTGTAATAGAAATGATCGTGGTCCCAGCGGCCGCCCTCGTACCCATTGCCAAAATAACCGAAGCCGTAGCTGATGCCGCCATAGAACCCTACGGTCGGGCCCCAATATCCTTCATGGAAAAAGAATGCGCTGCCGCCCCAGCCCCAATACCCGGGCGTCCAGAGGTAGCCCACTTGCGGCGCTTCAATCCAGGTTCCAGGAACCCAGTAATACCCGGCGTCATCCGCATAGGCCCAATATCCCGGCGTCCAGANNACCGGCAGCGCCGGCGGACCGAACGATACGGAGATTCCAATCTGTGCAAAAGAAGGTGCCGCAAAACAGAGCAGCGCTCCCATCACCAACAGCAACGAACGAATCGACGACCTGATTTTCATCGTGTTCCTTCCGCCGNNCCGGCTCGTCTTTGGCGTACCCGGTGAAGCTTGCGTCCTGCGGGCTGCGAGGATCGAGCGGCACTGTAAGAAGCATCGTGAACGGAGTTACCGATACCGAGCGAAAACGAAACTCACCATGCAGTCTATTGTAGAAAGCCAAGCTCAACGGCTCTATCGGGATTTGAGTGTAGCTAGGGCAGGAAAATGTCTGTATCCGGTTAGCCGTCCGTCGCGCAATTCCCGGGTTGAGTGAGCCAGATGCATCTCGTTAATTTATGGAAGGAAATGATCGCACTACAAGCTTCTCCGATCCGTAACCGTGTTGCCATCCAATCCTCTGCTTACTATCAAACTATTCTCCCGCAAATCCTCGTAGACTTCGCGAAACGACTGGAGCAAGGAGGTCTCATGGTAGGAAACTCCGTGCGCTGCGCAATAAGCTCTCACTATTTTTTGAACCTCGCGCAATTTGTTGGTCGGCATGGTCGGAAACAGGTGGTGCTCGATCTGGCAGGTCAAGCCGCCGGTGGCGTAGTCGACGCCGGGATGCTTCTTGATGTTCCGGCTGGTCAGCACTTGTTCGCGGAAGAAATTCACGGCTTTGGCGCCATCGAGCAAAGGCATTCCCTGATGGTTCGGAGCGAAGATCAGCGTCAGATACAGTCCTAAAAACATTTGCTGGGCTACGAAGAACAAAACTGCGTGCCACCAGCTGAGCAGAAAACACAGCAGGCCTAAAAACCAGCACAGATGCAGAACCAGGAAGCCCACCTCAATCACCGGATGCGCGACTTTATGGTGCAGCAGGTACCGCACGCTATCGACCTTCAGCACGAACGCTTCCAGCAAAGACAAAGGGAAGAAGCAAAAATGCTGATAACGCACGGAGAGGCGCGCGAAGCCGCGCTTGCCCACGGCCTGCTCCTTCGTAAACGCGAATAGTGGTATTTCTACGTCGGGGTCGGCGGTAATGTGATTTGGCGAGCAATGATGCAGATTGTGTTTGTTGAGCCACCAGCTATAGCTAAATCCGAGTAGAAGATTCGAATGAATCAAACCGAGTACTTCGTTCCCAGCCGGCTTGCTGAAAATTTCCTGATGGCCGGCGTCGTGAACGATAAAACCTAGCTGCGCGAACACGAACGCCAGGAAAGCGGCATTGAGCAGCTCAATCCAGGGATTGTGAAACGATTTTATCAGCAGAAAAGCGGCGACCAGGAACACAATGTTTAGAAGCATCTTCCAGGCGTAATACGCCGGCTGCCTGGCGAGTAATCCACTTTTCCGTACGAGTGCTTGCAAGTCGCGAAATTCGTCGCCCGCTGCTGAGGTCATCGTTTCCTTTAGCTTTGAACGCCCTAGTTACAACCAGCAGCCGCTTTTGAAGAGGGAAAATGGTGCGCCCGGCAAGAGTCGAACTTGCGACCTTTTGGTTCGTAGCCAAACGCTCTATCCAGCTGAGCTACGGGCGCTCCGATATGCAAATGCGGTCCAAGTAGATTACGACACACTGGGCGAGACTTCAACAATCTCCATCGCGTTTTTCCACGTAGCTTCGGCATTTCGCGCGTGGTCCGCAGCGCCAACTTTTTGCTGGCGAATCTGACCTCGACGTAAGCGATAAACATGGCGTCGGCAGGCCGCACGTCCGAGTTCTCTCCGCCAACCGCAAGCTCAGGTCCTCACCGTATTCGTGGTTAAATTCAGTCCAAACTGCTCGTGGAAGTCTTCATCTAGCTGTCACGCGACAGTAACAATCTCCCGATAATTTCGCCCCTACATTTCCAACCCAACCCAGGATGAGGTGCCGGATGGCGACTCAGCTCGACGCAATTGATAGGCACGAGGAAGTCGAACTCAAACGATCGCACGTGCTCGAAGGCAAGATGGCCAAACCGACCGCGCCGGCCAAGATTGGCATGGCAATTTTTGGCGTCGCGCTGGTGGTCGGTCTGGTATACGCCGCAACGCACCTGCTCGGCGACCTGGCGCAGGTTCATAACACCGGCGCGCTGACGTTCGTCCTTCTCGGCATTGCCCTGGCCACGGCTTTAGCCTTCGAATTCGTAAACGGCTTTCACGACACCGCCAATGCGGTCGCGACGGTAATTTACACGCACACCCTTGAGCCCCATGTCGCGGTGGTCTGGTCCGGCATGTGGAATTTCCTCGGGGTACTGGCCTCCAGCGGCGCCGTCGCATTCGGCATCGTCTCGCTGCTGCCGGTCGAGCTGATTCTGCAAGTCGGAGGCAGAGCGGGTTTCGCCATGGTCTTCGCCTTGCTCGTCGCGGCGATTATCTGGAATCTCGGTACCTGGTGGCTGGGCCTTCCCGCTTCCAGCTCGCACACTTTGATCGGCTCGATCATCGGAGTCGGGATCGCCAACCAACTGATGTCCGTGAAAACCGGAACCAGCGGCGTGGACTGGGGCCAGGCTACCAACATCGGAAAGTCACTGTTGCTCTCGCCGCTCGTCGGGTTTATCTGCGCCGGGCTGCTCTTAGTCATTTGCAAGAAAGTGATTCCGAACAAGGAACTTTACAAGGCGCCCGTGGGCGACACCCCTCCTCCCTTTTGGATCCGTGTGCTGCTGCTGATCACCTGCACCGGCGTTAGTTTCTTTCACGGCTCAAACGACGGACAAAAAGGAATGGGCCTGATCATGCTCATTCTGATCGGAACCGTTCCTACCGCGTACGCCGTGAACCACGCCGTGAACGCCACCCAGACCGAGGATTTTGTGGCCGTGTCGACGCAAACCGCCGGTGTCCTCGATCACTACGTTTCCCCCAGCGCCGTAATTTCCGACCCGCGCGAAGAAGTGACCGACTACATCCGCACCAAGCAATTCACGCCGAACACCATGCTCGCCCTTCGTGAATTGATCAACGGAATCGGCACCGAAATGGCGCAGTATCACGAACTCAAAGCGGTGCCGCAGGATAAAGTGCGCAACTTCCGCAACGACATGTATGTCGTCAGCGAAGCCCTGCGGCTGATGAAGAAAAACAACACTCCGCAGTTTTCTGCCGCGGATTCCTCCATCATCGCCAATTATAAAAAGCACATCGACAACGCCACCAAGTTCATCCCCACGTGGGTAAAAGTTGCGGTGGCCCTCGCTCTTGGCATGGGCACCATGATTGGCTGGAAGCGCATCGTCGTCACCGTCGGCGAAAAAATCGGAAAGGACCACCTGACCTACGCACAGGGCGCCGCCGCGGAAATCACGGCCATGGCCACCATTGGTGCAGCTGATTGGTTCGGCTTACCGGTCAGTACCACGCACGTACTCTCGTCCGGTGTCGCCGGCACCATGATGGCGAATCACTCCGGACTACAGATGTCGACCGTTCGCAACCTTGCTTTGGCTTGGGTTTTGACTCTCCCAGCGTCAATTACCCTGGCGGCAACTTTGTTCTGGTTGTTTAGCAAGATCGGATAAAACCGCGGCACAGATCTCAATTCCCTGCAGGCTCCGCGAATCGCGGAGCAGGCGCCCAACCATCGAGCCCGCAGACCAGAATGCAAAAATATTTTCTCGTACTCTGTTTGGCAGTCGTCTGTTCGCTGGCCCCGCGCGGTTTGCACGCGCAGGAATCGCCGCAGGATATCTGTCCGCGTCCGGCGATCGGCAACGCGGTTCCCGAGCCTGAAGATTTGCGCAGCCGGAACGGCGTCTTGTCGATTCAGCTCACCGTAAGAAACCAACGGGAAAAAGATGGGTCCACTCGCTATTGCTACATTTACGGAAACGGCGTCCAGTCTCCCAATCTCCGCCTCAAATCAGGCGATCTGCTTATCATGAAACTCAAAAACGATCTGAGCGATGCGGATCAACCCGCCTCAACCCACCAGCACGGGCAGCGTAGCGCAGCCGATTATTCCAATCCTTGCCAGAGTGGCGCGATGACGTCGACCTCCACCAACCTCCATTTTCACGGTTTGACTGTCCCGCCAGTCTGTCATCAAGACGACGTCTTAAAAACGTCTGTGCAACCCAGTGACCCGCCTTTCGAATACCGCTTTCGCATCCCCGACAACGAGCCGCCTGGTTTGTATTGGTATCACCCGCACATTCATGGATTCAGCAAAGCCCAAGTGATTGGCGGAGCTTCCGGCGCTCTGATTGTCGAGGGAATTGAGCGAGCGAATCCCGACCTCGCCGGATTGCCGGAGCGCGTGATGATTATCCGCGATCAGGACTTGCTGAATCCCGATTCGCCGCCCTCAAAATCCGAGCCGGTTGTGCCTAAAACGCTGATCGATCGCGACGGAGACTCGGCGAACAATGGCACCGGCTTCGGCAAGCCCGCCAAAGACCTCTCCATCAACTATGTTCCAGTTCCTTACCCTGACTACCCACCCGCCGTGATCACAATGAAGCCCGGCGAACGCCAATTGTGGCGCGTATTGAACGCTTCGGCCATTACCTACCTCAATCTCGCGGTGCTCTATGATCGCAAACCGCAAGAACTTGGCATTGTGGCTCTTGACGGAGTTCCGGTAAACGCGGATGGCGTTACCAAAAATGTGCTGAATGGACAGAACCACATCGGAATCCCTCCCGGCGGCCGCGCGGAATTCATTGTCCAAGGTCCCCCTGCCGGCGTTTCGGGCTTGCTCGTGACGCGCACCGTTGACACCGGTTCGGGCGGCGAAAACGATCCCAATCGAGCCTTGGCGACGCTGACGGCCTCGGCTGATGCGCCCGAACCGCGCTCGCGGCTCTCCGCTTCTCCCGAGCTGCTTCCCCCACCCACGCTCCCCTGGCTCGGCAACGTCGCGCCGGTGCGCACCCGTCGTCTTTATTTCTCCGAAAAATTGCTGGATCCCAACGATCCGAATAGCGCAACCACGTTTTTCATTACCGAAGATGGCAAGACCCCGGTGGCGTTCGACCCATCGAACGCGGTCCCGGACATCGTCGTGAAGCAAGGTGACGTAGAGGATTGGATCATCGAAAACCGCTCAACCGAACTCCACGCGTTTCACATTCATCAGATTCATTTCCTGATGATGGACTGGTCGGGTGTCCCGGTTAATGAGCCCTTCCTCCGCGACACCATCAATGTCCCGTATTACAACGGCCATACTCTGGCGTATCCCAGCGTCAGACTGCGTATGGATTTTCGCGACCCTAACTCCGTCGGCACGTTCGTCTATCATTGCCACCTGCTCGAGCACGAAGATGGCGGAATGATGGGCCTGATTCGAGTAGAACCTGCCGATTCACAACAAGCCAACGTTCCGGCGTCGCATCCTAATCCCGCCCAGACGCCGCGCGCAAAAACTTCCGGCAGAAATTAATTGCGCTGCTGAATTTGGAGCGCAAACGCTCGGTAGTGGTGTGTTCATTTCTCTTTGCCGGAAATTGCCCCGCTTTATTTTTCCATTCACATAATCAAAATGTTGCTGCAATGACCGACAGTTATCAATGCATCAGTCCAGAGTTTCTGGCTAATCGGCACATTTTTGGGCTTTTGTTTGAATTCGAAGAAAACCAGGAGGGTTGATGTCCTACAAGCACGTCGCTTCAAATGCTCTGCATTGCCTGCGCATCGGATTAACGGGCCTGGCACTGATTCAATTTACGATCGGTGGTCCGCTGGCCAGTTCCGTGCAAGCCGCGACCGATAACGATCAAAACACCACCTCACCCATCAAGCACGTCATCGTCATCATCGGTGAAAACCGCAGCTTTGATCACGTCTTCGCCACCTACCAGCCCAAGCCCGGCCAAAACGTAAGAAATCTTCTCTCCGAGGGGATCATCAAGGCGGACGGAACTCCTGGTCCCAATTTCGAGAAAGCCCATCAACGGGCCGCTGTCGATCTGGGAGAAAAGAAAAATGGCGACCCATTCCTGCTGAGCCCGCCCAAGCTCGATTTCGGCGGCGATGTGCTGCCCGCTCCGCTCGTCGGCGGCGCCAAAGATTCTTACATCCCGGATGACAGCTTGACCTTGGCCGAACAATCCGAAAACGGCTTGCCGACCAGCTATTACCCGTTCCTGGTGTCCGGTGGGACTGGCCTCACTTCGCACACTCCCGACACGCGTATCACCAACGTCAACGCGCTTCCGGCGGGGCCGTTTCAGCTGACCAACGGAAATGAATTCACCTACAACTCCTACGCCGCAAGTCCGGTTCACCGCTTTTACCAAATGTGGCAACAGCTCGATTGCTCCCGCGCGCACGCCACTGCGGAGAATCCCTCGGGTTGCAATGCCAAGCTGTTCTCGTGGGTTGAAGTTACGGTAGGCGCCGGCACCAACGGCGAAAAACAGGCCACCAATTTCGACACCAATTACCTGCCCGGCGCCACCACGACCGGCGAAGGCTCCACGGCTCTCGGGTTTTACAATGTCCAACAAGGGGACGTTCCCTATTTCAAGAGCCTTGCGGACACGTACTCCATGAGCGACAACTTCCACCAGTCCGTCGATGGCGGCACCGGTGCCAACCACATCATGCTCGGCCATGGCGACGCGATCTGGTTCAGCGATGGCGAAGGCCATGCCCAAGTTCCTCCTCACAAAATGAGTGTCGGCGTGGCACCCAATGCCGGCGTGGTGGATGAAATCGAAAATCCGAATCCGGCCACGGGCACCAACAACTGGTACACCGAAGATGGCTATGGCGCCGGTTCGTTCGGCTCACCCTCGTCGGGCGGCGGTTCTTACAGCAATTGTGCGGATCCCACCCAACCCGGCGTTTCGGCGATTGTGCAGTACCTGCAATCGTTGCCGCATCCGGTAGACCCGCACTGCGAAGTAGGTCACTACTACCTGCTGAATAACTACAATCCCGGTTACTTCGGTCAGGGTGAGAATGCATTCGCTGACACCAACGCCGCCAACACCGTCTTCACGATCCCACCGTCCTCCACGCGCAGCATTGGCGACGAACTCCTCGCCAAGAACATTTCGTGGAAGTACTACGGAGATCAGTGGGACAACTACGCCGGAACCGGCACGCCCGGCAAACCCGGATATGTCCCCGAAGATAAATATCAGATCAACTACGGAGCGGCAGGCTCGACCAACCCGCTTGGCCAGAACATCACCAACGCGGACGAGTACTGCAACATCTGCAACCCGTTCCNNAGTACGACACGTCCATCATGGCCAACGCGGCGGTTCGTCAGGCGCACATTCAGGACACTTCAAACCTGTATGCGGACATCGCTGACGGCAACCTTCCCGCCGTTTCCTTCGTCAAGCCCAGCGGGTTCGTGGACGGCCACCCGTCCTCGTCCAAGCTCAACCTGTTCGAAGGCTTCACCCAGAAGATCGTTAACGCGGTGAAGGCGAATCCTACGCTGTGGAAGGACACCGCGATCCTCGTTACCTTCGACGAAGGCGGCGGTTACTACGATTCCGGATACGTTCAACCGCTGGACTTCTTCGGAGACGGCACGCGCATCCCGATGATTGTCGTTTCCCAGTTCTCCACTGGAGGACGCATCACTCACAACTACTCCGACCATGTTTCGGTCCTGAAGTTCATTGAGCGAAACTGGAAGCTGCAACCGGTCACCTTCCGTAGCCGGGATAACTTCCCCAACCCCATCACCGTAGGTGATCCATACGTACCGGTGAACGGGCCGGCCATCAGTGACTTGTTCGAGCTATTCAGCTTTCCCAAGAACTAGGTAAGGCTGAAACCAAACGAACGATACGAAGGCGCCGGTCCGGTTATTCGGAAACCGGCGCCTTTGTATTTATTTTTTTAATTGGTGATTGAATCCCGCTGGTGCTAGGCTGGAAGAGTAATGGATCGCTCCTACATCGCCCGTGTCTGTTCCCCGTGCTGTTGTACTTGTCGCGGCTGGCGCGGGAGTGCGATCCGAATAGCTTAGCAATCTTAAACTAAATCGGATTTCAGGCCCGTTCACCACTCGCAGCACCGGTGAACGGGCCTTTTTCTTTTAGGAGCAAATTTGAGCGGTTCATTGGCGGCACCAATCAAGAAAGAGACTAAGGCGCAGAAAGTGGAGCGCCTGAAGCGCGAGAAGAACCCGTGGGCCGCGCTGGAAGAGATCAGGGAATTCGCTCGCCTCGGTCGCGATTCGGTGCTTCCGGACTGGGCCAGCACTTACTTCAAATGGTGGGGCATTTACACTCAGGGAGACGGCGCCGGAGCGACGGGCGGCACGGGTGGCGAAGGAAAAGCCACGCAGTTCTTCATGCTCCGCATTGCCCTGCCCAACGGCTTGCTTCGCTCCGATCAATTGCGCGCCATTTCCAGCCTTTCTGAACGCTACGGTCGCTCCGTCGCGGACATCACCGTCCGCCAGAATATTCAGCTTCACTGGCTAACGATCGAATCGATTCCCGAGGTAATGGAAACGCTGGACGCGGTTGGGCTCAGCCCTAAGGGAGCGTGCGGAGATGTGGTTCGCAACGTGACCGGCTGCCCGCTCGCCGGCGTAGCCGCAGACGAAATTTACGACGCATCGGCGCTGTCAGTCGAAGTGGCGCATCTGCTCACCGGCAATTCCGATTACTACAATCTGCCACGCAAATTTAAGGTGGCCATCACCGGCTGCCCGGTGTGGTGCTCGTATCCCGAAATTAATGACATCGGTTTGACTGCCGTCGAACGCTTCACCCACGGCAAAAAAGAAATCGGATTCTCTCTGCGCGTCGGCGGCGGTCTTTCCGCTGATCCGCATCTCGCCGTTCGTCTCGACGCCTTCGTTCGGCCCGAACAAGTGGTGCGCACCGTCCAGGCCATCACTGAAATTTTTCGTGATCAGGATAGCCTGCGCCAAAGCCGCGAGCGCGCCCGCCTGAAGCATCTCTTCACCCAACACGGTTGGACCGCCGATTCGTTTCTCGCCGAGCTGAATTCCCGACTCGGGTTCCAGCTCGAAGCCGCCGCGCGAGAAACCAAGCCCTCCGACGTTTATCGCGATCATTCCGGAATCCAGCCACAACGCCAGCCCGGTCTGTACTCCGTGGGAGCGGCGGTCTTGCGCGGACGGGTAACTGCGCAGCAACTTTGGGCCGCCGCAAATCTCGCCGATCGATTTGCAAAGGGCCATCTCCGCACCACCAATATGCAGAACCTCATTGTCGTCAACGTGCCAAAGGCTAACGCCCACGCGCTCGCTGATGGACTGAACGCGGCGGGTTTGGTCGTGAATGCCTCGCCGTTCTGGCGTGGAGCCATTGCCTGCACCGGGTCTGAATTCTGCAAACTGGCGATCACCGAAACGAAGAGCTTCACTCGCTGGCTGGTCGAAGAACTCGAAGTTCGCGTTCCGGGATTCGATCAGCAGCTCAAATTACACGTCGCGGGCTGCCCGAATTCCTGCGGCCAGCATTGGATCGCCGACATCGGCATCGAAGGCAAGAAGATCAAACATGAGGGCAAGCTCGAAGATGCTTACTACTTCTGCGTCGGCGGCGCGGTAGGTCTGCATCAGCAGATCGCCCGGCCGGTTGGGTACCGCTGCCTGGCAACCGAAGTGCCGGATTCGCTGGAACGGCTACTCGGTGGCTACTTGCAGGCTCGCAAGCCGGGTGAAAACCTGCGCGCGTATTTTGGCCGCACCAGCGATGAGCAGTTGCGCGAACAGCTTGCCGGCGCAGTGCTCGAGCCGGTCACCAGGGACGCCGCGCCAGCCGGGGGAAAACACGTTGAGTGAGCATGCGAGTCTCTTTCCTTTATTCCTGAAGCTTGAGGGGAAGCGATGCCTGGTGGTGGGCGCCGGTTTTATCGGTCTCGAAAAAGTAGAGAGCCTGCTGCGCTGCGGCGCCTCCGTTTGCGTGGTCGCACCAGAGGCAGTCGAGCCCGTCCGGCAGCTCAGTACAGAAGGAAAGATCGAGTGGCTGGATCGCGCCTATAAGCCAGAAGATTCGACCGGCTGCGACCTCATCATTGCTGCCACCAATGACCGCGACGTGAACCGGGCAGTTTTTGAAGAAGCCTCCCGNNTGGCGCAGCGGCTGCGGCGCGAGATTGACGCACAATTACCGGCAGACTTAGGACCGTGGCTCGAGGATTTGGGACAACTGCGTCGTGAAGTGTTGCAAGCCATGCCGGCTGGGGCAGAGCGCAAGGCCCTGTTGCACGAGCTGGCGCATCGTGAAGTTTGTGCCGAGGCTGCTTGCCCGGCACGGACGAGGTTGCGTCATGGGTAGCGCCGAGGCGGGCACGGTTTACCTGGTGGGTGCAGGTCCCGGCGACCCGGATTTGCTGACCCTGAAAGCGGCCAGGCTGCTGGCCGAAGCCGGCGTTGTGTTGCACGACGACCTGGTGCCTCAGTCCATCCTGGATGTGGCTGGAAAGCAGGCGCTGATCATCAGCGTGGGCAAGCGGTGCGGGCGGAAAAAGATCACCCAGGCGGCCATTCACGATTTGATGATCGAGTCCGCGCGTCGAGGGCTTTCTGTGATCCGGCTCAAGTCCGGAGATCCTATGATTTTCGGCCGCGCCGCCGAGGAGATCGAAGCGCTGCGGGAGGCCGAGATCCCCTTCGAAGTAGTTCCTGGCGTAACCGCGGCCTCCTCTGCAGCAGCGTTTGTCGAGGCGTCGCTGACAGACCGGCGTGTCTCTTCCAAGCTGATTGTTCTCAGTGGGCACCGCACCGTACCCCAAGAGGATCTGTGGCCGGGCGACTTGCCAAGCGACGCCACCCTCGCGATCTATATGCCGGGGCAAGATCTCCATCGTGTGGCGGCTTCTTTATTGCGCAGCGGGCTTCCCGGCGCCTTGCCGTGTGTAGCTGTGAACGACGCATCCCGCCCCGAGGCATCCTACATAGCCTCCCGCTTAAGCGGGTTAGCTGACTTGCCATCTTCTCTTGCGCCCACCCTGCTGTTAGTGGGCCACGCCTTTGAGGCGGTGTTGTGCAGGGACGTCCGCGAAGCCCTCTGCCCAGTCGAAACTCAATCGACAATCCCTCCGCCCCTGACAC
>PMHK01000167.1 GCA_003156635.1 Acidobacteriota bacterium
GCATTGGATCGCCGACATCGGCCTGGAAGGAAAGAAAATCAAGCTCGGCGACAAACTGGTCGACGCCTATTACTTCTGCCTCGGCGGCGCAGTCGGAGAACATCAGAACATCGCGCGCCTCAGCGGTTATCGCTGCGTCGCGCCCGAAGTACCCGCCGCCATCGAGCGCCTGCTGAGTACTTACATCGCGCAGCGCCACGATTCCGAGAATCTGCGCGCTTATTTCTCGCGACATTCGGATGCGGAGCTACGCGGCCAGTTGGCCGGCGAAGAAATTGTCGCCGTGAGCCGCGATCTTTCCCCCGGCCCAGTGCCGCATGGAGTCGCCGATTAGCCATGGCCGCGCCGCTATTTCCGGTGTTCATCAAACTAGCGGAGCGAGCTTGCCTCGTCGTCGGTGCCGGGGAAATCGCCACAGCGAAAATCGACTCGCTATTACAGTCTGGCGCCCGCGTCTTGGTTGTTGCTCCTGAAGCCAAAACGGAAGTCCGCGAGCTAGCAGAGTCCGNNGAATTACCTGGGAAAGACGGAAGTATCAGCCCTCTGATCTCGACGGCGCTTTCCTGGCCATCGCGGCGACGTCGGATACCACGGTGAATCACGCGGTCTTCGCGGATGCGCAGCGGCGCGGCATTCTCTGCAATGCCGTAGATGATCCTCCCAATTGTGATTTCTATTTCCCGGCCGTCGTTCGCCGAGGAGACTTGCAAATCGCGATTTCCACGGCGGGAGAAAGCCCGGCGTTCGCCCAAAAAATCCGCCGCGCCCTCGAGGACGCGCTCGACGTCCATCTCGGCGACTGGCTCGCCGCTATTGGTCAGATCCGCCGGGACATTCTCGCCGCCTACCCCGCATCCGAAGCGCGCAAACTAGCGCTTCACCTACTGGCCAACGACGGAGCGCGCGAATCGACGACGTGCCCTGGACGAGAATCGTCTCACGCGCCCGAAGGCGCTGCGTTCAGGCCCGCGGAGCAACAAAGTCGGTCAATCGCGATCCACACGGTGCACACCCGATGAACACACCAGCGACGCAGTTCCCCGGAAAGGTGTTTCTGGTCGGCGCTGGTCCGGGCGATCCGGAACTCCTCACCCTCAAAGCTCATCGCCTGCTTCGGCAGGCGGACCTCGTGCTGCACGACGATCTGGTCAGCGCCGCGGTCCTCTCGCTGGCCGGCCGGCGCACCATCGTAGTCAACGTCGGCAAGCGCTGCGGTGTGAAAAAAATTACCCAAGGCGAAATTAATGCGCTCATGGTGGACGCAGCGCGCGAAGGCAAGCAAGTGGTGCGCCTGAAGAGCGGCGATCCGGGAGTCTTTGGCCGCCTCAACGAAGAACTCGAATGGTTGCGTGCCGCAAAAATCGCATTTGAAATCGTGCCGGGCATTACTACCGCGAATGCCGCCGCCGCTTCGTTGGGCGTTTCGCTCACCGATCGCGATAAAAGCGCGCGCGTCATTTTTGTCAGCGGCCACCAATCCGGAGCCAAAGGTCCGGTCGACGAACCGGACTGGAATTCGCTGGCGCAAGCGGACGCCACCATCGTCGTGTACATGCCCGGAAAAGGACTGCGCCATCTCAGTCGAAAACTTATCGCCGCCGGTCTGGCGCCGGAAACTTCCGCCGTCCTCATCGCCCAAGTCAGTTCGCCGCAGCAAAACCAATTCTGGACCACGGTCGGCGCCTTGGGCGAACTGGATTCCTCCGCCACCCCGTCGATCCTGCTCATCGGTCGGGCTCTCGACCACGCAGCCGCTCACGCCGCAATCGAAAGTTTGCCAGATCTTCAATCCATCAAGAACCTGTTACCTGCTCGAAACGAAAGGAGAATCGCATCATGACTACAAGTGTCGAAGCACCACCAAAAAAGGAAACTCAACCCATCTCGCGCTTTTCTTTAGACACCTGGGCCGTTTTTCTGGCGCTTGGCTTATCGCTTTTGATTTGGGCTGGAGTCATCAAGCACGTCCCTTGGTAACTGCGGCGTGGCTTTGGCCTCGCGGCTGCAAACATCTCGTGGAGGAAAGAGTTCATGGCAAGTTCGGTCGCAGTGGCACAACCCGTCTCGGAAGGCGGAATTTTCCGGCGCTTCATCGATCTCATCCCGGGCGTGCTGCTGCTCGTCGCGGTGGGCTACGCTGGAAAAATTATCGAGCGCTCGATTGCTCAGTATGGGAAAGCGCATCACCTGACGCTTCCGAATATCGAATATGTGCTGTGGGCCATCGTCATCGGCTTGGTCATCGCCAACACCGTCNNCACCTGACCCTGCCCAATATCGAATACGTTCTCTGGGCGATCGTGATCGGCCTGGTCATCGCCAATACCGTCGGCATTCCGCGAATTTTCCAAGCCGGTATCGCCACCTACGAATTCTGGTTGAAAGCCGGAATCGTTTTGCTCGGCTCGCGGTTTCTCCTCGGTGACGTCGCGAAGCTCGGCGGCATCAGCCTGGTCTTGGTGGTCATCGAGATTGCGCTATCCCTCGTTTTTATGACCTATCTCGGCCGTGCCTTTGGTTTGTCGCCAAAACTCACCACGTTACTCGCCGTCGGCTCCTCGATCTGCGGCGTCTCCGCCATCATCGCCACCAAAGGCACGATCGATGCCGACGATGAAGAGGCCTCCTACGCCATCGCCGCGATTCTTTCCCTCGGCGCGATCAGCCTTTTTATTTTTCCGCTCATCGGCCACTGGCTCCATCTCAGTGACCTGAGCTACGGCCTCTGGGCAGGGCTCGGAATCGACAACACCGCCGAGGTCACCGCCGCGGGAAATCTGTATTCGGACGCCGCCGGAAAAGTGGCCGTCTTAGCCAAGACCGCGCGCAACGCCATGATCGGCTTCGTCGTTCTCGGCTACGCCATCCACTGGGCGCGCAAAGACGGCACCCAACAAGTGGGCAACAAGGCCGCGTTCCTCTGGAACAAATTCCCGAAATTCGTTCTCGGCTTCCTGGCCATCTCCGCCATCGCCACCGCCCAGGTATTCAGCAAAGACCAACTCGGCAGCCTCGCGAATCTTTCGCGNNGAACTCGGCAAACAAGGCTTCCGTCCTTTCGTGGTCGGAGCCGTCGGTGAAGTCGTAATCGCGTTCCTGACTCTCGGTTTGGTATTTGGGGCCGATAAACTTCTGCGCTGAGACCTGATCTGAACCCAAGCTCCACCAAAGCTGGCAGGTTTTTATTGTGCCGCACAAGAATTGAACGTTTGTGGTATCGCAAAATCTTTAGTACACCTCAGCTGCCAAGCGCCGTTCAGCGCTACTACTGGTATCCTTCGGACAACTAAATCCCTACAATGGTGTTCAACGGTGCAGAGGCGACACCCATGTCCAAACTCTGCTTCGTGCCACGTTTAGCCTGGTTCTCGTCGCAAATTCATTCAATTGGCCCGATCTAAATATCTCCAGTGCACTTTTACTTTCTAAAAGGGGTTTCACGATGAAGAAGGTTTCGCGGTTGGTTGTTTTGTTTTTGGCTCTCGGCATTTTTCTGGGCGCATCACGCACGGCTTCCGCTCAGGATGATCCGCCGACCCGCATAGCTCGCCTCAATTTCATTCAGGGCTCGGTTTCCTACCAGCCCGGCGGTGACGATGAGCAGGAATGGGTTGCCGCGGATCCCAATCGTCCACTCACCACCGGAGACAATCTCTGGTCCGACGAAAATTCGCGCGGCGAACTGCACATCGGCAGCACCGCCATCCGTCTCGGGGGGCAGACCGGTATTTCGATTCTGAATCTC
>PMHK01000176.1:0-18342 GCA_003156635.1 Acidobacteriota bacterium
TTTACGCCGGTCGTGGACGACCCGTTCACCTTCGGGCAGATTGCGGCGGTGAATGCGCTGAGCGATGTGTACGCGATGGGCGGGCGCCCGCTGACTTCGCTGGCGATGGTGTGTTTCCCGGGAAAAGCGGATTTGCAGATTCTGGGGCAGATTCTGGCTGGCGGACTTTCCAAAATGATTGAAGCGGATTGCACGGTGGTCGGCGGCCACAGCATTCGCGATGAGGAAACCAAATTCGGATATGCGGTTACGGGGACGGTGCATCCCGACCGAATTTGGAAAAATGGCGGAGCGCGCGTGGGCGATTTGCTGGTGTTTACCAAAGCGCTGGGGACGGGCGTGATCTCCACCGTATTGAAAGCAGGTCACGCCGAGCCAGTCTGGCTCGAAGCGGCCACCAAATCGATGACCACACTGAACAAACTCGCGGCCGAAGTCGCAACGGAATTCGGCACGGAGGTTCACGGGGCGACGGACGTCACCGGGTTTGGGATGATTGGGCACGTTCGAGAAATGGTTCTGGCGGGGAAGCTGAGTGTACGGATCGATGCGGCGAAGGTGCCGGTGCTTCCCGGCGCGATCGAGTGCATCCGCGCGGGTTACATACCCGGCGGGCTCAAGACCAATCGTGAATTTGCGGAGTGCCTGGTCGAATACGGCCGGGGCGTGGACGAGGCGACGAAGATGCTGCTTTTCGATCCGCAAACGGCGGGCGGTTTGCTGCTTTCGATTTCCGCTGGAGCTGCCAACCGTTACATCGAAAAGCTGAAAAGCGCAGGCGGCGCGGCTACCGTGGTGGGAGAAATTCTGCCCCATCAAAAACCGCTGATCCGCGTCGTTTGAACCGCTAGTCAATTCAACCAATCGAATCGATCCAATCGAAAAATTACTGCCAGGAGAATTTCTGATGACGGGTGAACCAGGCCTTGATGCGTCTCGGGAAGCGGAGTAACATCCGCGAACGAAAGAAAAATAGCGCCGGCGAACGGAAAAAGGCGCAGTCGTGCACACGAGGGCGCGAAGCAAACTGGATGCGGCGCTCTGGCGGTGAGGCGAAGGAGATCCCGATGAGAACGATAACGACAAAAATCATGTGGGTGATCATGCTGGGGGTGTTGGCGGGTTTGGCGCCGGTCGCAACTCACGCGCAGGCCGAAACTTCGCCGGACGAATACCGGGACGGCGGGATGGCGACGATCATCCCGGAGGCGTCGGTCAAGCCGGACTTTGAGGGAAAATTCACCATGCCGTACGAAGTATGGTGTCACGGCAACCGCTTGGTGCCGGGCGAGTACAAAGTGATGGTGAAGACCGTTGGGGCGGACAAGATGGTGACGCTGCAGCGGGAGGGAAGCAACGTGGTGCTACATTCTCACCCGGTCGCGCCCACTTCGGTTTCAGACGTGGGGCATAGCGCGGTGATGTTGCGGCACGGGCCCGGGCCGTCGGGGCATACGCTCGAAGGAGTTTATGTAGAGAATCTCAAGCTGGTGCTGTTCCTCGATGACAGCGGGCATACCAGCCCGTTCGACAAAATATTTGCGAGCATGACACGCTTGCCAATTTCCGCCATGAATTGATCGATTTTCTGAAAGTGGAATACGGGCTGCGCTGGCAGTTGGCGGGCGCTGTAGATTGACTTGCGTTTGGCGCGCAGACTAAACTGTGCGGCGCATGGCCGATCCCCAGCCGCTTATTGGCCTCACGATTTCCCATTACCGAATCCTCGAGAAACTCGGCGGCGGAGGCATGGGTGTCGTTTACAAGGCGGAGGATACTGAGCTCGGCCGATTTGTCGCGCTGAAATTTCTGCCCCTCGATGTAGCCCAGGATGCGCAAGCCTTGGAACGTTTTCGGCGCGAAGCGCGCGCGGCCTCCGCACTGAACCATCCCAACATCTGCACGATTTATGAGATTGGCCAGCAGGACGGCCAGCCGTTCATCGCCATGGAATTTCTGGAAGGCGCGACGCTGAAGCACCGGATCTCCGGTCGTCCGCTGGAGATGGAATTGCTGCTCGATCTGGGGATTGAGATTGCGGACGCGCTGGATGCCGCGCATTCCAAGGGCATCGTGCACCGCGACATCAAGCCGGCGAATTTATTCGTGACCACGCGCGGCCACGCCAAGATTTTAGATTTTGGTTTGGCGAAACAGATTCGCAAGTCGTCGGATGAAACGCTCGGGGTAAATCCGTCGGCATCAACTCACGACTCGCCCATGATCAGTGAAGCAGACCTGACCAGTCCCGGAACGGCGGTGGGCACGGTGGCGTACATGTCGCCGGAGCAGGCGCGCGGGGAAGAGTTGGATGTGCGCAGCGACCTTTTTAGTTTTGGCGCGGTGTTGTACGAGATGGCCACTGGGGCGGTGCCGTTTCGCGGGGCGACGACGGCGGTGATTTTCAACGCCATTCTGGAAAAGCCGCCGGTTCCGGCGGTGCGTTTGAATCCGGAAATTCCTCCGCGACTGGAAGAAGTAATTTCCAAAGCGATCGAGAAAGACCGGCGTATGCGGTACCAGCACGCCGCGGAATTGCGCACGGATCTGGCGCGCTTAAAACGGGACACGGGATCGAGCCGCATTTCGGCGGCGGTGATTTCGGCACAGACTTCGGCGCAAGATTCAGGAGTCGTGGCGGATGCTGGACGGCAAGCGGCTGCATCCGGCAGTCCAGCCGTGGCGACCGCGACGCCGATGAGTGGCACCAGCGCGGCGACGGCGGCCACGAGTGCGGCAACCGTAGGCAGTTCGGTGGGCACTCCTGCAATGCCAGCGGCAGTCGCGCCAAGCGTCGCCTCAGCGAAGAGCCGCGGTCCGCTGTTCGCGGTCGCAGCGGTTTTGATTCTGGCCGCAATCGCCGGCGGCTACTTTTATTCGCACCGCACAGTGAAGCTCAGCGCCCAAGGTTCGATCGTCCTCGCCGATTTCACCAACACCACGGGTGATCCGGTGTTTGACGGCGCATTGCGCCAAGGGCTGGCTTCGCAGCTGGCGCAATCGCCGTTGTTGCACATTCTCTCCGACCGGCAGATGCAGCAGACGCTGCAATACATGGGTCAATCGGCGACGGCGCGGGTGACGAACGAACTGGCGCGGCAAATTTGTCAGCGTACCCAAAGCGACGCGGCGCTGGAAGGTTCCATCGCGCAGATTGGCAACACTTATAGCCTGGTCATCAATGCGGCGAACTGCGCTTCCGGTGAAACGCTGGCGACGGTATCCACCGAGGCGCCGGACAAAGATCACGTCCTGGACGCGCTGGGCCAAGCCGCCGAAAACATTCGCGGAAACCTGGGTGAATCGCTGGCGTCGATTCAGAAATACAACACGCCGATCACCGAGGCCAGCACCTCGTCGCTGGAGGCACTGAAAAACTACAGTCTGGGCCTGGAGGCGCGCGCCAACAAAGGCGAAGCGCAATCGATTCCATTTTTCAAGCAGGCGATCGCGCTGGATCCGAATTTTGCANNCCGAGGCCATTCACTGTTACCAGAAGGCCATCGCGCTCGATCCGAATTTCGCGATGGCCTACGCCAACCTGGGGCAGGTGGAAGCGAATATGGGCGAACGGCAAGAGGGCGCCGACTACACCAAAAAAGCCTACGATTTGCGCGACCGCGCCAGCGAAGTAGAACGCTTCTACATCGACTCGCACTACTTCGAGAATGTAAACGGCGACCTGGACAAAACGATTCAGGTGTACCAGTCCTGGATCGAAACGTATCCGCGCGACACGATACCGCGAAACAACCTGGGCGTGGCCTACCAGCAATTGGGTCAGGGGGAGAAAGCCCTGAGCCAGGGTCTGGACGCCCTACGCATGGGCCCGGACGAAAGCATCTACTCTATCCAGGTCGGCGCTTCTTATTTGGCCCTGGGACGTTTAGACGAATGCAAAGCCACGCTGAACCAGGCGATTTCACGGAAGATCGACGTTCCGTGGTTTCACCGGATTCTGTACCAGGTGGCTTTCGTGCAGAACGATGCGGCGGAGATGGAGCGCCAGCTGGCGGTGATGTCCAGCGGTTCGCCGGATGCGGCCGCTTTCGCGATTTGGCTGCGCGGGGATTCCGAAGCTTACGCGGGCCACTTAAAAAAAGCGCAGGAACTGTTGCAGCGCGCCAGCGCCGCCTTTGAGACCGCGAGCGGCAAAGAATCCGCAGCGGCGGTGCTGACCGATCAGGCATTTATTGAAGCGCAGATGGAAGACGCCGCGGCGGCCAAGAAGGATGCGGCGGCCGCGCTCGCCATGGACTCCTCGTTCAACACCAGAATTCAAGTTGCATACGTGCTGGCTCGCGCGGGCGACACGGCGCGCGCGGAATCGATAGCTGCCGAGCTGACGAAAGCGCGGCCCAACGCGACGCTGGCCAACAAGTACGATTTGCCGGTGATTGGCGCAACGGTGGATCTGGATCGCAATAATCCGGCGAAGGCCGTCGAAGCTTTGCGCGACGTGGTGCCCTACGATCTGGGCTTCAGGCAAAGGCTTTTGAGCGTGTACACGCGCGGGCGGGCCTTTCTGGCGAATCGTCAGGGCACCGAAGCCGCGGCGGAATTTCAGAAGATTTTAGATCACCCGGGAATCGTCCAGAACGGATTCGTGGGCGGCGTGGCGCGGTTGGGCCTGGCGCGAGCGTACGCGCTGCAGGGCGATTCGGCGAAAGCGAAAGTGGCGTATCAGGATTTTTTCGCGCTGTGGAAAGACGCCGACCCGGAGATTCCGATTCTGAAGGAAGCGAAAACCGAATACGCCCGGCTGAAGTAGCTCCCCGCGCCTACCTCGTTCGAATCTTTTCTTAGAGATAATTCGCTCAGAATTACTTCACGGCGCGAAGCGCGGGCGCCGAAGCTACGCCGATGTATTTGTCGGCTCCGCCGTAATAGAAAAGCCAGCGATTCGCTTCGCGCACCATTCCTTCCACGAAGATGACGTTGGGAACCTGGCCGACTTTTTCCCATTCGAGAGTCGGAGAAAAAATCGGTGCATCGGCGCGGGTGATTACTTTGGCGGGATCGTTCTTATCGAAAAGCGCCCAGCCGGTGGCATAAACCCCATCTTCTCCGGCTCCGTTGTAAATCAGAAAAATGCCGTCGGCAGTGACGACCGGCGCGGGCCCCGGTTCCACGACGCGCGCGTCGAATTTCCCGGTGCGATTGCCGAGCACGGGATGATCGAGGGCGTCGGTCCAGTGCAGCAAATCATCGGAGGAGGCGAGGCCCATTTGCGGATTCGGGCCGCGCGCATCGCCGAGATAATACATCCAGTATTTTCCGTTTATTTTTTCGGGGACGATCGCTCCGGATTTGGTCCAGTTGGTGTTCCAGGTTCCTTTGTACGCGGGAAGAATTACGCCTTTACGATCCCAGTGAATCAGGTCCTTGGAAGTGGCCAGGCAAAGCTGCGCGTCTTTCTGGCGCGGCCCGGAGCCGTCGACATTGTTGTAGCCGGTGTAGGTGAGGTAGTAGGTGTCGCCGAATTTCTGCAAGCGGGGGTCCTCCACGCCGCCGCCTTTTTCGTAGGGGGCTTCGGCGGTCATGACGGGCGTGGCGCGTTTGGTGAAGTCGACTCCGTCCTTGCTGGTGGCGTAGCCCAGCGACGAGGTTCCGTTGCGATCCTGCGCGCGATAGAGCATGACGAACTCACCGTCTTTTTTCACCACGGTGGGATTGAAGATTCCCGCGGACTCGAAGCCGTCGCCTTGTGGGGAGAGGATGGGCGTGGGCGAGACGCGGGTCCATTCGCCGAAGGGGAGCGCGAATGCGGCGGCGAAGACACAACAGGCGATGAAGGAGGTCGCAACAACAAACGAACTGCAGATCGCGCGGAGCGCGAAAGCCGAGGAACGATTCATTTTTCTCCAGCCGACACGCGGGGTAGCGGCGTGCCGGCTGAATTGTACCCAGATGGCCGAGGGATTGTAGGCGGAAAGTGTGGGCGACAAACCGGAATCCGCGGCGCGGATTTTCTGATTGGATGCATCCAGTATGTGAATTGTACTTCGCGCCTTACTTGGCTTAGTTATCTACCATGCGGGTGTGTCGCCCTAAGCGGGAAAACGACGAACTGATCGACCATGATGCCTGCGGCGTGGGGTTCATCGCGCAGATCGGAAGTGAAGGCACGCGCGACGTGGTGGAGCGGGCCTTAACCGCTCTGGCGCGCCTGTCGCACCGGGGCGGAGTGGATTCCGATGGCTCGAGCGGCGACGGCGCGGGGCTGCTGACTCCCATCCCAAAACCATTCATTAGAAAGCGTTTGCAGGAGCTGGGCGTTGCGCTGCCCGATGTGTTCGGCATGGGCATGACGTTCATGCCGCAAGGGCGGGTGGCGGAATCGCGCGCGGCGGTGGAAGCTGCGGCACAAGCGATGGAGTTGCACTGCCTGGGCTGGCGAGTGGTGCCTACGAACGTGTCGCTGTTGGGCCCGGGTTCGCTGGGTTCGCTGCCGGCCATCGAGCAGTGTTTTTTCGCCTCGGACGACCCCTATGCGGATCTGGAGCGGCTGCTATTTTTGATGCGCAAGCGGCTGGAAGCCGACGACGAGACCGGTATCTATTTTTGTTCGCTTTCTTCCGCAGTTGTGGTCTACAAAGGATTGCTTACCCCGGTGCAGCTGCGTGCGTTTTATCCCGATCTGGCCGACCCGGAATTCACCGCGGCCTTCGCCGTTTTTCATCAGCGCTATTCGACGAACACCAGTCCGTCCTGGCAACTGGCGCAGCCTTTTCGGCTGGGCGCGCACAATGGCGAAATCAACACGATCAGCGCGAACCGGCGCTGGATGAATGCGCGCGAATCTGCTTTGTGGGAACAGTTTGGCGCCGACGATTGTTTTCACGCGCTCGAAGAAAAGGTAAGCGACTCGGCCAGTCTGGACAATGCCGTCGAGTTGCTGTTGCGCCAGGGTTTTACGCTGGCCGAAGCGCTGCTGCGATTGGTGCCGCCCGCGTGGGAATCGGACCGCCAAATGCCGGAGAAACTGCGGGCGTTCCTGAGCCGGTCGGCGCGCGATCAGGAACCCTGGGATGGCCCGGCGGCGCTGGTCTTCAGCGACGGGCGGATGGTCAGCGCCAAGCTCGACCGGAATGGGCTGCGGCCGATGCGCTATATATTGACCAGCGATGGGCTGTTGGTCTGCGGGTCGGAAGTGGGGTTGACCGATCTTCGCGGCAAAAAAGTTATCGAGCGGAACCGGCTGGGCCCTGGCGAAATTCTGGTGGTTGATTCGGCGGACGGCAGAATATTTCGTGGCGCCGGCGAACTGGTTGATCAATTGAGCGGCGGCGACGAATTGGATGGACGGGTGTACCGCGACGTGGCACGGGTGAGAAGTGAACTCACCACGGCGCCGACGTCGGCGATTCCTGCGGAAAAAATGGCGGCAGCGATGGGCTGGACCGACGATCAATTCCGTTTGTTGTTCCAGCCGCTGGCACACGATGCGAAAGAAGCAATCTGGAGCATGGGCGACGACGCGCCGCCGGCATACCTCTCCACTTCGCGGCGGGCGCTGTGGGATTACTGCAAGCAGCGGTTCGCGCAGGTCACCAATCCGCCAATCGATCCGCTGCGCGAAGCGCACGTGATGTCGCTCGACGTATACCTGGGCCGGGATTTGGTGATCGATTCTCCGGTGCTGGATGCGGGACAGACCGCGGTGCTGGAAAATTTGCTGCTGCGCCCGGTGCACATCGTTGATCTGACTTTTTACGCGGCGGACGGAGTGCAAGGCGCGCAAGCGGCGATCGAGCGGATTCGTGACGACATCGCCGAGGCGATGACCACTGAGCCGGCGATGATTTTGCTGACCGATCGCGACGCGACGGAAAAACGCGCGGCGGTTCCGGTATTGCTGGCGGTGGCGGCGGCGTGGAAAGAAATTGTGCGTTCGGGCGGGCACCGCATTCCGATAGTGGTGGAAACGGGGCAGGTGATTGAGACGCATCACCTCGCGCTGTTAATCGCGGTAGGCGCTAGCGCGGTGTACCCGTATCTGGCGATGGAGCTGGCGGAAAAGGTCGAGACTGGCGGCGCGGCGAAATACCGAGTCGCCGTTGAGGCTGGGTTTCGCAAAGTTTTGGCGCGGATGGGAATTTCGACCGTGGCAAGTTACCGCAACAGCCACCTTTTCGAAACGATCGGGCTGGACCGGGAAATTTGCGAAGAATTTTTCGAGGACGCGTCGGCAAAGCTCGGGGGGAAGACGCTCGACCAGCTTTTGGAAGATAGCCTGGCGGCGCATACGCGGGCTTTCGCCAGCGCGGCTTCGTCGCTGCAGGATGCCGGTCTATTTCGTTATCGCCACGCCGGCGAGCAACATTCGAATTCGCCGGAACTCGTGCGGCGGATGCATCGTTACATTAAATCGGCGACGCCGGAGAATTACGCGAGTTTTGCGGAATTGTCGCGGACGCGCGAAGCTGTCGCGGTGCGCGACCAACTTGAGATTGTGCCGGGCGCGGCGATCTCGCTGGGTAAGGTGGAACCGGAATCGGCGATACTGAGCCGGTTTTGCGCGCAGGCCATGTCTCTGGGGGCGTTGGGGCCGGAATCGCATCGCGCCATCGCGATTGGTATGAACCGGCTGGGCGCGCGAAGCAACACCGGCGAAGGCGGCGAAGATCCGGACGTGTGGCGGTTCGAACCGGAAGCGGCGAATAAAGTGAAGCAGATTGCTTCGGCTCGATTTGGAGTCACCGCGGAATATTTAGCGCGCGCCGAAGAAATCGAAATCAAAATGGCGCAGGGTTCGAAGCCCGGCGAAGGCGGGCAGCTTCCCGCAATGAAAGTGAACGGTTACATTGCGCGGCTGCGCCACGCCGTTCCGGGCATGTCGCTGATTTCTCCGCCGCCGCATCACGACATTTACAGCATCGAGGATTTGGCCCAGCTAATTTATGATTTGCGCGCGGTGAATCCGCGGGCGCGAATTGGGGTGAAGCTGGTTTCCGGCGCGGGCGTGGGAATCATAGCGGCGGGCGTGGCCAAAGCGGGCGCGGACGTGATCACCATCGCGGGATTTGATGGCGGGACTGGCGCATCGCCGCTGACTTCCATAAAAAATACCGGGCTGCCGTGGGAAATCGGGCTGCGCGACGCCGATACGGTTTTGCTGCGCGCTGGATTCCGCGACCGCGTGCGATTGCGGGTCGATGGCGGATTCAAGTTTGGACGCGATGTGGTGATCGCGGCGCTGCTTGGCGCGGATGAATTTGGATTTGGGACCGCGACGCTTTTGGCCGTCGGCTGCATCATGGCGCGGCAGTGCCATTTGAACACTTGCCCGGTGGGGATTGCGACGCAGGACGAAAAACTGCGGGCGCGATTTGCGGGGAAGCCGGAAATGATTATGAATTACATGCGTGGGGTCGCGGGAGAAGTGCGCGAGATTCTGGCCACGCTGGGCGCGCCGTCGCTGAGCGATATCGTGGGCGCGGTGAACAGCCTGCGGCCGAAAAATGAAAGCGCGGCGCGGTCGCTGGGCGGGCTGATTCAGTGGTCGCAGAACCGGTCGAGAAAACTGGAAAAAGTGGCGGCGAAACAAATGCGGCGCCCGGAAACTGGCGTGGACCTGCATTACAAGCTGGAGAAGGCCACGGACCGGCTGGCGAAACCCAAGGCGCTGAGCCAACATTCGTTCACGATTTGCAATTCGGATCGCAGCATTGGGGCGCATCTCAGCGGCCACATCTTGCGCGCCAGCGATTTTGAGGGGCTCGGCGCGAAAACGGCGCGATTCGATTTCCGCGGTTCGGCGGGCCAGAGCTTCGGCGCATTTCTGGTGAAGGGCGTGCATTTCCGGTTGTCCGGCGAAGCGAATGATTATGTAGGCAAAGGACTGAGCGGGGGCACGATCGCGATCACCGCCGGCGCGGCGGCATCGCAACGCAACGACGTGCTGGCGGGCAACACGGTTTTGTACGGAGCGACCAGCGGGGAACTGTACATCGCGGGTCGCGCCGGGGAACGCTTCGCCGTTCGCAACAGCGGAGCTTTCGCGGTGGTCGAAGGGCTAGGCCAGCATGGCTGCGAATACATGACCGCCGGCGTGGTAATGGTTTTGGGAAACGCGGGCCGGAATTTCGGATCCGGGATGACCGGCGGCCTGGCGTACATGCTGGAAGATTCGGCCGCGGAATTTATGTGCAACGCGGAATTTGTGCGCAGCGCGGAAATCGGCGAGCAAGAAGACGAGTGGCTGCGCCTGCTGCTCGGCGAGCATCTACGTTTGACCGGAAGTCCGCAGGCGAAACGATTGCTGCGCAGCGCGTCGTCGTTGCCGCTGGTGCGCCTCGAGCCGGTCAATCTGCCGTGCCCGCTGGAGGATACCTGGGCGCCCTTTCTAGCGCGTTTTGATGGACTGCATCGATCGACCGTGAAAGGAACTGTAACGCCGGAACTTGAAATTGCCCGCGCCGCGCAGCAGTCGCTGGTCTAAGCAGGGCAGGCAGCGGATGGTCGATAAGAATACGGATTGGCAACCATAAGCAGTATTTATTGGCTGGAGGCCGGGCAGGGTGCTATTCCTATAGTCGTGGAGAAGCTGATCCATCTCGGAAGTAGTTCTGGCGCTCGCCACGGCAAGCGTTCGGCTTTTCTCGTTCGTCCGGTCGTCTCCCTCGTGCAGTCCTTAATTATTATCAGCATTATTATTCGAATTACTCTGCTTATGGGGAGCGGATAGCGGCCGGCGAAACAAAATCTCGACATGCCAGAGGCCGTTATCCCCGAAAGGATAACGGCCTCTTCGTTTTTAGCGACACAAATTTGCAGCACGGAGGCCCGAAATGAAGTTCTGGGATTGGAATCAGATCAAGGCGGAAGAAGTGACGTCGTCGCAATGGAAGAAATCGCTCGACGCCGAGAATCTGGAGGTGTCGATGGTCGAATTACTGGAAGGCGCGCGGACGAACGCGCAGACCCTGACCACCGAGCAGGTAATTCTGGTGCTGCAGGGCGCGTTGCGGGTGCAGGTCCGGAACGAAGAGGTTACGGTGCGGGCCAGCCAGATGCTGGCGATACCGCCGTACGCCGAATACTCGGCGCTGGCGCTGAAGACCACGTCGTTCGTGAGCGTGCGTCCGCCAGCGGTTGGCAGCGATATGGGCGTGAGCGGGAGCCACGCCGAAGGCGGTTTTCGCGAAGATCCAAAAGTGCATTACGACCCGGACCAGTATTTGTGGGCCGTGTAGAAATTTTTTGCGTACGGCGATTGCCACACAAAAGGTCTTGGGAGCAGTGCACAGGAGCTAGCGGGCGATGGAAACGACGACGGCAGATGGCTTATCACTTTCGAGCAGCGTTGCGAGCAACGACGCGGGCGAAGTTACGCTGCAGGACATTCGATTGGCGCAACAGCGCATCGCGCCATTCGTCAAAAGGACGCCGCTGGTGCGCAGCCAGAGCCTGAGCGAGCGGTTCGAGTCGAATTTCTATTTGAAGCTGGAGCTGTTTCAAAAGACCGGGGCGTTCAAGGTTCGCGGAGCGTTCAACAAAGTTCTGGATATCGCGCGCAGGCAGAGGGCCGGCGCTCGCGGCGTTTTGGCGGTAAGTGGAGGCAATCACGGCCAGGCAGTGGCCTACGCGGCACGCGCGCTCGGACTGAAGTCGATGCTGTTGATGCCGGAGTACACGCCGAAAAATTATCTGGAAGCGGCTCGCCGATATGGCGCGGAAATCGTGATGGCCCGGAATATGGTTGACGCATTCCATCGCGCTCCGGCGTACGAAGCGGCGGGCTGGGAGCTGGTCCATCCTTATGACGATCCGCTGGTGATCGCCGGGCAGGGCACGGTGGGCCTGGAAATTCTGGAAGACCTGCCGCAATTGACCGATGTGGTGGTCAGCATCGGGGGCGGGGGACTGGCCAGCGGTCTGGCCACGGCGGTGAAGGCGCAAAGTCCGGAAATTCGGGTTTGGGGCGTGGAGACCGAAGGCGCAGATGTGATGGCTCGCGCGTGGAAGGCAGGGCGCGTGGTGGAAGTGGAGAAAATGACCTCGCTGGCGAAAACTCTGGGAGCCCCATCGGTCTGCGAGCGCACGCTGGCCGCCACGCAGCGGCTTTTGGAATCCGTTACGGTGGTGTCCGACCGAGAGGCGTTTGCTGAAATGGAATATCTTCTGGATCGAGCCAAGATCGTTACCGAGCTGGCGGCATCGTGCACCCTTGCCGCAGCGGAAAAGCTGAGGGGTCGCTTCACCACAGATCACCACGTTGTGCTGGTGATGTGTGGCGGCAATATGTCCTTGGATGAGCTGGTAAAGTGCCGGCAAATGGTCGGGAACTGACCGGCGGCGCGAAAGACGGCGGCAAGGTGCGTGGCCGTCGGCGACCCCGGTTGGTTCCTTGATGTTGACTTACTCGCTACTCCCCCCACGCGCCGTTGGATTTTTAAGCACCACACCCCCTGAAAGCAATTGAGTCCCACCCCCATGCCAACTAAGTTAACAGCAGGCAATCCAGCATTGGTCTAGGCAACCAGTCTGACGAACTTGGGGTGGTGCATGGCTTTCTTGGGGGAAGTTGCGTCGGGGCCGGTGCGGCGCAGCGCTAATGTTGTCTCACGAGTGGTCGCCGACGAGGCGATCGTAGTGCCGATTCGCCGCGGCGCGGCGGATCTGGATTCCATTTACACCTTCAACGAAGCGGGGACCCAGCTGTGGTCCCTGATCGAGAAGGGCCTTGATCCCGCCGGTTTGATCGCTCATCTCCAAGACCTGTATGGATTGTCCCTGGAACAGGCGACGCTCGACGCGCATTCGTTCCTGAAGGAATTATCCGAGGAAGGATTGGTCGAGCCTGCTTAGGCCAGCAGGGTCTTACCAGCATAGGCGGCTGGTCACTTGGGATGAATGAAACAACCTATTCCGCATTCAGTCTGGGCGTACATCAGCGCACCGGCAAGAAGCGCGTCCCGACGGAAGTTTCGATCGAGCTGACGCACCGTTGCCCGCTCGAGTGCCAGCATTGCTACAACAATCTGCCGATGGCGGACAAGACTGCCCGGAATAGCGAACTGACCCTCGTGGAATACCAGCGCCTGCTGGATGAAATGGCCGAGGCCGGGACGTTCTGGGTTCTTTTTACCGGCGGCGAGATTTTTGCCCGCGCGGATTTTCTCGATATTTACGCGTACGCGAAATCGAAGGGGTTCCTGATCACGCTGTTCACCAACGGCACGATGCTGACCGAGCGGATCGCCAATTATCTGGCGGAGTACCGGCCGTTCGCCATTGAGATCACCATGTATGGCGCGACGCGCGCGACGTACGAGGCGCTGACCCAGATTCCGGGATCGTACGACCGCTGCATCCGCGGCATCCGCTTGCTGCTGGACCGCAAACTTCCGCTGAAGCTCAAGACCGTACCGACCACGATCAATCGCCACGAAGTCTACGAAATGCAACGCATGGCGCAAGAGGATTTCGGCGTGGATTTTAAATTCGACACGCTGGTGAATCCGCGGACGGACTGCTCGCAGAGCCCGCTGGTCATTCGGCTGACTCCGGAAGACGCGGTGGCCCTGGATTTTCACGAACCGCGGCGCTACGCCGAGTACCAAAAACTGGTCGGCAGCGAACTGGCGTTACCCGCGAGCAACTCGACCGTCAAGAATGTTTACAACTGCGGTGGCGGGGTCACGTCCTGCGCGATCGACCCTTACGGGCAGATCACCATTTGCGTGCTTTCGCACCAGGAAAGCTATGACTGGCGCTCGGGCAGCTTCGGCCAGGGCTGGGACGATTTTCTGGGGCGGGTCCGGGGCCGCAAGAAAACCCACGAGACCAAGTGCGATTCCTGCCGGATCCACTCCCTGTGCGGCTCGTGCGCGGCGACCTCCGAACTTGAAAAGGGCGACGCGGAGTCACCCGTTGAATTCATGTGCGAGGTAGCGCACTTGCGCGCCATGGCGCTGGACGTGGTGGTGCCGGCCCACGGCGAATGTGAATGCTGTGCGGGCGGCGCGTCGCACGAGAAACTGGCGCAATCCGCCGAACGAATTCGAAAGGGAGAAGTGAACGTCGGGTCCTGGACGCCCGCAGCGCGCAATACGTTACTGCCGGTTCTGCAGCAAGCGTCCGGCTGTGGCAGCGGGTGCGGATCCTGCGGGACAAATGTATGAGGGGTGAGGCGCAACGATGACCGAGCAGAACCAAATTTTCGACAAAAATTCGAAGCCTTATGAGGCTCCCAAAATTGTGCGAGTCAGCCTGAAGCCGGAAGAGGCGGTTCTGGGACACTGCAAGACGCCATCGTCCGGCGGGCCAGTCGGCATGAGCAGCTGCAGCACCGCCGGCGTCGGATGCCGTTCGTTCGGTTCCTGACCAGATACGATGCGCGCGCCAATACACCCGGAAGAATTGCGCTCCACCCCCGCGTCGTCGAGGATTGCGGCTGAAATAGGCGGAATCTCGCTGGGGGCGACGTCGACGGCGCATGGACCGCTGCTGGCCTCGGAAGCGGAGTTCAGCAGGTTTTTGGTGCGGGAAAATGCGTGCGAGATGGAATTTGTAGTGGCCTTCGCGGACCGCTGCGACGAGAAACCAGGCGAATTGGAGTTTGATTCCCGGGGATTGTGGAAGTTATTCCGGAATCCCGACGGCTACTGTTTTCAATTTACTTCCGCGGCGATCGGCCCGACGCCTTACAAGCAGGCGCTGGTCTCCCGGGATTTCCGCTGCGGGCGCATCGAGCTTTCCCGCGAATATTTTCGGGCTGAGCAACCGGTGAATCCGCTGGAGTATCCGCTCGACGAGCTTTTGTGGATTCACCGGCTTTCGATGGGAGACGGCGTGGAAGTGCACGGCTGCGGGGTGATTACGCCGGACGGCCGGGGACTTTTGCTGACCGGCCACTCGGGCGCGGGTAAAAGCACGTCGGCTCGGCTGTGGTCCCAGCGAGACGGCGCGCGGCTTTTGAGCGACGACCGGATCATCCTGCGCCGGGAAAAAGGGCAGGTCTGGATGTACGGAACACCGTGGCATGGCGATGCGGGAATTGCGGAATCGGAGCGCTGGCCGCTGGATGGAATTTTCGTTTTGGCCCAGGCGCCCAGCAATGCCTTGCGGCCATTGGGAAGCCTGGAAGCGTCGGCGGAATTATACGCGCGCAGTTTTGTGCCGCATCATTCGGCCGAAGCGGTGACGTTTATTCTCGATTTTTTCAGCAAGGTCACCGGCCAGGTGCCCTGCTTCGAATTTTCTTTTGTGCCGGATCTTACTGCCGTGGAGGCTTTGCTCCGTGAACAGCTCGGAAAAACTAACGCGGCGTGATTCGCGCCTGTTCGGTGAACTGGCGGAGAAATTTCTGCGCCAAGGCACGGCGGTGCGGTTTCGCGCCGAAGGCGCCAGCATGACGCCCAATTTGCAGGATGACGAGATGGTGACCATCACTCCGGTGGATTCCTTCGCGGTGCGACGCGGAAATATTTTGCTGACGCGTGATGGAGCGCAGTTCAAGGCTCATCGGGTAGTGAAAGTGCATGCCATGGAAGATCGGATCGAAACGAGAGGCGACGCGGGCCGGACGAATCAATCGACCTGCGCTGCCGACATTTTGGGCCGCGTAAGTTTTTCCGAGAATCAGGCCAGCGGGAAGCAGACGGCGCACGACTCACGGTTGAGTTTCTGGCGCGCCAATTTTCGGCGGATGATGCACCGAGTCCGCGCCGCGGTTGCAGTACGCGTGCGCAATCCGTTGTCGTTGGGAGCTTTCGCGCTGGCCGCGTCGACTTGCATGTTGCTGGCCCCGGCGCCGGTGGCGGCGCAGGCCGATCTGGCTTTGACCCAGACGGCTTCGACCTCGGTGGTTTCACCCTCGGGCACCATCACGTATACCGAAACCATCACGAACAATGGGCCGAACGCGGTAAACAATGCGGTTTTGTACCAGCAGACTCCCCCGAACACTACGTTCAATGCGATCACGTGCCCGACCGGTTGGACGGTTGCCGCGCCCGGTTCCGGTGGCACCGGATCGGTGACGTGCACCGACACCGCGTCGTTCGGCAATGGTGCGGTGGCCAATTTCAGTTATGTGGTCAACGTCATCGCCGGGGTGGCTTCCGGGACGACGATTCTAAATACGGCGGACGCGACTTCATCGACTGCGGATCCCACGCCGTCGAATAACGCGACGACCACGTCCGTGCTGGTGGAGACGGCGGGCGGCGCGGACCTGGCGGTCAGCATAGCAGCGACTCCCACGCCAGTGTTTATTTCGGGAAACCTGGTCTACACCATTCAGGTTCAGAATCTGGGCCCTGTGGCCACGACCAGCGCGACATTGAGCGACACCATTCCGACGACGACTACGTTTGTTTCGTCTTCGGCGGTTCCCGCAGGAGTCACGTGTTCCGGTACCGCGACCGTGGCGTGCACCATCGGAGTGCTCGCGGTAGGCGGCATCGATACCATCACCATCACCGTGAAGGCTCCGGCGGGTGTCGGTCCGATTTCGAATACGGCGTCGATTACCGCTTCCGCGCCGGCCGATCCCGTTTCATCCAATAACTCGGCGACGGCTATCACCGCGGTGCAGCCGTTGGTGTGCGCGACGCCCGGCAACGACGGCGCGGGAGGATCGCTCAGCGGCATCGTCAACGCATATTATCCCCCGGGCGCCGGGGTTACGGGAGCTGCGGCCGGCACCGCCTCCATTGTGTTGGGCAAAGCGGCGACTGGCGGCGCACAGATGGCAATTGCGGCGGGCGACCTGGTGCTGGTGATGCAGATGCAGAGTGCCACCATCAACTTCACGAACACCAGCTCATATGGCGATGGAGTCCCGGGCGATCCCGGTTCCGGTTCTACAAATTTAAATAACACCGGGCAATTCGAGTTTGTGGTTGCAACCAGCGCGGTGCCGACGGGTGGCGGAACACTCACCTTCACCGGTGCTGGGGCGACCAACGGGCTCCTGAATTCCTACACCAACACAATCGCGACCAGCTCCCAGGGCGAGAGTACATTCCAAGTAATTCGCGTTCCACAATATGCCTCGGCTACTTTGACTTCCACTTTGGCCGCCTTGGCCTGGAACGGCGCCACGGGCGGCGTGTTGGCGATTGATGTTTCTTCGCAGTTGACCCTCGGGGGAACTGTTGCGGTTGACGGCGACGGCTTCCGCGGAGGCGGTGGGCGGATTCTAGCTGGCAATGGGACTGGGACGGCCACTGACTACGTGCAGCTCTCGACCAACAAGGCCAACGGCTCGAAAGGCGAGGGAATTGCCGGAACGCCCGCCTTTATTGCGCCAGCCGGATACACCACAACTACGGCGGCGGCCGCAACCAACCAAACTTATGTGGAAGGCTTGCCCTCCGGCAGTTATTCACGGGGCGCGCCTGGAAATGCCGGCGGCGGTGGCACGGATTCGGACCCCAAGACCAACACGCAGAACGACGGCGGTGGCGCTGGTGGCAATGGCGGCACAGGCGGCAACGGGGGATTTGGGTGGAATTCGGCAGGGATCGTCGGCGGGTTCGGCGGAGTGCTTTTCCCGGCGTCGACCGGCACGTTGATCGCAGGTGGAGGCGGAGGAGCGGGCACCACGAATGACGGATCGTGGTACGCGGGCGGCACGGGCGGGGCCGATTGCGGCACAACCTGCACTGGAATTTATAGCAGCGGCGCAGCGGGAGGCGGCATCGCCATCCTGCACGCAGGTTCGGTGACGGGCACTGGTTCCATCACGTCCAATGGCCTGACGGCCACGGATGTCGAGAACGACGGTGGCGGAGGTGGTGGCGCGGGCGGGTCGATTGAAATTTTTGCCAACAGCGGAAGCTTGACTGGGCTAACGGTTCAAGCCAACGGTGGGAATGGCGGCAATACGTGGCTGACGGACGCTCCGGGTACCCCGTTTCCGGGAAATCGTCACGGGCCTGGCGGCGGTGGTGGTGGCGGCGTAATTTTCCTTTCAGCGGCACCGACCGCCTCGAGTGTGAAGGCTGGCCTCAACGGTTATTCCACGATGGCGAACGATGCCTATGGCGCTACGGTGGGGCAAGCGGGGACGGTGAGTTCAAATTTCACCATCAACGAAACTCCCGGAGCCCAGCCGGGCGCCGAGTGCGCGACGGCAGACCTCGCGGTGACGAACGCCGGCGCTCCGGCAGTAGTGGCCCCGACCGCCAACGTTACTTACACCCAAACGGTTACCAACAACGGGCCGCTCGCTGCGGTCAACGCGGTTTTCAGCGAAGCGGTGCCGGCTAACACCACTTTCTTTTCGATCACCCCGGCGGCGGGCTGGGCTTGCACTACACCAGCAGTGGGCGCGTCCGGAAACATCACCTGCACCAATCCATTGGTGGCCAGCGGCGCCGCGGTGGC
>PMHK01000176.1:18352-37142 GCA_003156635.1 Acidobacteriota bacterium
CCGGAACCGCAAACATCGTCGTCACCAAGACCGCCTCGCCGAATCCGGTGCAAGCGGGCAATCCCCTGACGTACACCATCGTAGTTACGAACAATGGACCCGCAGTGGCGATGAACGTGAAGTTGACCGATACCTTCCCGAGCGGTGTCGCGGTTACGACTGTCACTCAGACCGGAACCGCCTGGTCGTGTCTTCCAGCGTTCANNGTTCACCGTTACCCTGCAATGCACGCTGGGGACATTTAATTCCGGCAACACCACGACCTTTACGGTGATCGGTACGGTTGCTGCGGGCACCACGTCCGGCACGAAAATCTCGAACACGGCCAGCACGACTTCCACGACTCCGGATTCGAATCCGATGACCAACAGCTCCACGGTAACGGTAACCGTTGCGACCGCGGGGCAGTTTGATCTGATCGACACCATTTCGGGCTCGCCCAATCCGGTCTCGGCGGGGAACAACATTACGTTTTTGGAAACGCTCTCGAATGCGGGGCCGGCGAGTGCGTCGAATCCGGTATTCACGAGCTCGGTACCGGCGAATACAACTTTTGTGTCGCTGGCGCTCCCTGCGGGCGTGATCTGTACTGCTCTTCCCGCGGTGGGTGGAACCGGCACGATCAGTTGCTGCGCTGGTGCTGCGGGCGTCTGTACGGTCGGCTCGACTTTTCCGGCCGGCACGTCGCTCACGTTGCCCCTGGTAGTCAAGGTCAACGCCGGCACGGCTTCCGGTACCAAGATCACAAATACTTCCAGCATTGCGCCGACCACCAACGACGTGAATCCGGCGAACAACACGGCTATGTCTTCGGTGTTTGTGGGCTCTCCCACGCAGTCCGATGTGGCCATCGTAAAAACGGCGGCGCCGGAACCGGTGGATCAAGGCACGACCCTGACCTACACGTTGCAGATTACGAATAACGGCCCGGGCGTGGCGCAGGGTGTGATGGTTTCCGATCCGTTGCCGGTGCCGCAGGTCACTTTCGTCTCCGTTTCCACCAGCCAAGGAACCTGCACGCAGGCTGGCGGGACGGTGAGTTGCAACATCGGGACAGTGAGTGTCGGCGGTTTGGTGACCGTTACGATCAACACCACGGCGGCGATGTTCAGCTCGTCCAGCCTGGCCAGCAATACCGCGACGGTTACATCGACCACCAGCGACCCGAATCCGTCCAATAATTTCTCGACGACGAATTCGACGATCCAGGCGCCTACGGCGGTGCAGCTATCGTCGTTCCGCGCGCAAACGTTGGCCGGCGGCGGAGTCGTGCTGGAATGGAGCACGCGAGAAGAAGTTCGCAATCTTGGTTTTCATGTGTATCGCGAAGATGCGAGCGGGCGCCATCGGCTAAATCCTTCGATGATTGCCGGCGGAGCGTTGACTTTGCGCGGTGGGCGACCGCAGCATGCGGCGAAGACGTATCGCTGGATCGATCCGCAGGGGACGGCGACGTCTTCTTATAGTTTGGAAGACGTGGATATCAGCGGAGTCCGGATGGCGCACGGTCCGGTGAGCCCGGAGGCAACGGCGGCGCCGGAATCAGCGCCGATTGTGCCGGCCGCGCTGCTGAGCCAAATCAACAGCCTGGTTTCGAGCGGTGCCGCCATGAGGCCCCGCGTGGGGATGCCTTTCGCGCTGGTGAACATTACGTCCGCGCCGGAAGTTTCCAGCGCATTTCTGGACGAACAGCCGGCGGCCAAAATTTCGGTTCAGGCCGAAGGCTGGTACGCCGTGACCGGAGCGCAACTCGCTGCGGCGGGTTTTGAAGTCGGCGATGCACGGCGGTTGCAGCTCTACGCCGAAGGCGCGCAGCAGCCCATCCTGATTTCCAGTAACCAGTCCGGCAGATTTGGCGCGAACGATTCGGTCGCGTTCTACGGCACCGGCATCGATACGCCTTTCTCCGGCACGCGCGTCTACTGGCTGATTAACGGATCGCAAGCAGGTAAGCGAATTGCGACGGGGCCGGCCGGCGAGGGAACCGCAAACGTATCGAGCTATTCCGCAGCGGTAACCCTGGAACAGCGCACCACCTATATTGCGGCGTTGCTGAACGGCATCGACAACGACAACTTCTTCGGCGCGGTGGTCAGTTCCGAGCCGGTGGACCAGGCGCTCGCGATCGATAATTTGGACGCGAACTCGTCGATTCCCGCGGGATTGGACGTCACGCTGCAAGGCACCACCGATGACCAGCCGCACAGCGTCAGCGTGGTGCTGAATGGCGCGTCGCTGGGCGTGATGAGCTTCAGCAACCAGGCCCACGTCACGAATACATTCAGCGTGCCGCCGGGCGCGATACAAAACGGGACCAACACGGTGACGCTGGCGGCGCTGGACGGGGAGAACGACTTCAGTGTGGTGCAGTCGATCACGCTGCATTTCCCGCGCACCTACGCCGTTGATTCGAATTGGCTGAGCGCGTCCGCGCCGGCCGGTGCCCACGTGCGATTCACCGGATTCTCAAATTCGCAGATTGAAGTCTTCGACATCACCAATCCACTCGAAATCGAGCAGCTCTCCGGCCCAATCACGATCCAGAATTCGGGTTCGGCGATCGACGTGACCGTGCCGGGAGCAGCCTCCGGAGCGGCGCACACCTTGCTGGCTCTTTCCGCGGACCAGATTGCGGCGCCATCTGCGCTTGCGTTCCATGCACCGGACTCCCTGCTGCAGCAGCGGCCGGGCGCGCAGATTATCATGATCACGAATCCGGCCTTCGAATCGACCCTGGCTCCTCTGGTGGCGTTGCGAAAATCGCAAAACAGGACGGTCGCAGTGGTGACCACCGACCAGCTATTCGACGCTTATAACTTCGGCGAACGCACCCCGTTCGCGCTGCGCGACTATTTGCAGGCGGCATCGCAGGGCGCGAATAGCAAGCCCCAGGCCGTGCTGCTGATGGGCGATGCGTCGCTCGACCCGCGTAATTATCTGGGCCTCGGAGATTTCGATTTTGTTCCGACGCGCCTGATTGAAACGGAAGCGTTCAAGACGGCTTCCGACGATTGGTTCAGCGATTTCGGGGACACCGGATTCGCCACCATACCCACGGGCCGAATTCCGGCCCGCACCGTAGCCGACGCCAGCTTGGTGGTTTCCAAGATCGTGAACTACGAAAACGGAAGCACCGCCGGACCCTGGATGCAGCAGGTGCTGGTGATTGCGGATCAAAATGCCGGCGTCGATTTCACCGCCGAGGCGAATACCGCCGCGTTCACTTTGCCGGCTTCGTTGACCACTACGAAAATTCTGGCCGACGGCTTGGATCCGGCCACGGCTTCGCAGGAAATTATTGCGGGGATTAACGCCGGCGCGTTGCTGGTGAATTACACCGGTCACGGCTCGGAACAGCAGTGGTCCTTTGCGGATTTGCTGGACAATACGTCGGCCACCGCGCTGACCAACGGCAATCGCTTGCCGGTGTTCTTGATCATGGACTGCCTGAACGGATTCTTCCAGGATGTGTACGAAGAGAGCCTGTCGTCGGCGCTGCTGTTCGCGCCGAACGGAGGGGCGGTCGGCGTTTGGGCTTCCTCCGGTTTCACCACCGCGCCGCCGCAGGCGTCGATGAATCAGGCTTTGCTCAGCGCGCTGGCCTCGAATCCATCGCAATCGATTGGCGCTGCAATTATCACGGGCAAGGCGGGCATTCTGGATCCCGACGTGCGCCGCACGTGGAATTTCTTTGGCGATCCGGCGATGACCATCGCGTTTCCGCATACGACTGCTACCGGCCCGGCCCATCGTCGCGGCTCAACGCCTGCGCCACAGCGCTGATCGTCTCTGGTCGTCTCTCATCGGCTCTCGTCGTCTCCCACCGGGGCGCGACTTGACCTCTAACCCCGCGAATACTACTCTCTCGGCCCAAGGGGAGGCTTCATGTCCATTTGGAGGATCGCGGTGGGGGTGTTTCTGGGTGCCATTGCAGCCTATATTTGTGTGGGAATTTTCGCCAGGGTATCGGCAAAAATCGCGGTTGGCGAACGCGCGCGCGTGGCGCATGTGGTGACCGCGATCAGCCCGGATGATCTGGTCGAGCGCTGCGGCAAGCCGTTGAGCGACAAGCCGATCGCCATCGCTACCGAGCGGAAGTTGGTTTACAACGACGCGATTTTTCATTTTAGCGAGCCTTCAGAAGGCTCCAACAAATGGCGCAACGTCGGAGCGTACGACATCACCGATACTCACGAAGTGAATCCCACGGACCTGTTGATTCTGATGCCATGTCTCGAAAAGAAATGAAGCGCGGCGAGCGCGGCCGGTGAAACGCGCGGTCCTCATCGTGGTGGCGGCGCTAGTCGTGGTTTATGCAATCGACTACGCGCTGCTACACCACAAAATGGCCAACCCGGACCAAACCGTAGCCTACGGGACGATCACGTCGTTCTACGGCACGGCGACCAAGGGCGGGAAGATGGAAATCTTCACCGATCAGCCGCTGACCGAAACCTGCGTGCACAGCTTGTTTCCGCATTCGGGCTACCGGGCGTGTTGGTACGTCAGTAAGGGTGGAGTGAAGCAGTTCTAGCGGTGGTGAAAACCGCGCGGGGTTTTCCCGGTAAGCGAGCGAAAAACGCTAGCGAGATTTTCGCGGTTTTGATTTGACGGGTTTGATGGCGGCGGCCTGCAACAACGCCAGCAGTTTTTGCGCTTCGCGTGTCAGCGCGCGATGCCGCGGATAAATCACATCCAAGTTGCGGCCTAAAACTTCGGCGTCCGAAATGTTCACGGCGACCAGCTTGCCTCGTTGCAGTTCGTGGATCACCGCGATTTGGGGCAGGAAGCTCAGGCCCAGTCTGCGTTCGACCATCCGCTTCGCCGCTTCGATCGTTTCCACTTCCAAAACCGTATTCGGCAATTGTCCCACGCGGCGGAAAAGGCTTTGCGTCAGAGTCCAGTCGCTCGAACCACGGTCGAAGAAAATTAAAGGCATGGTTTCGACGTCCTCCAGCCGCACCAGCCGGCGCTGGGCTGCCGGATGTTTCGGATGGCCGACCAGAATCAAAGGATCGTCGCGCAGCGTCATCGTTTCGACTTCCGGATGGTTCAGCGAACGGGCCACGCCGATTTCCGCTTCGCCATCGAGGACCATTTTCAGTACCTGTGCGGAATTTCCGGAGCGCAGGCTGACCATGACCTTGGGATTCGCAGCCTGATAATCCTTCATTACGTCCGGCAAAAAATAAGTGCAGACCGAGAGCGCCGCCGCGATGCCTAGCGTGCCGCCGGAGGAAGGCTGCAGTTCGTGTACGGCTTGCCGGGCTCTGGATACATCGCGCAGCAGTTGTTCGGCATGCGGCCGGAGCGCCTTGCCGGCGGCGGAAACGGTGAGCGTGCCGCTCGCGCGAGCGAACAGCTTCACGCCCAGCGAATCCTCCAGCGCGCGAATGCGGGCGCTGACCGCGGGCTGGCTGATGCGCAGGGCCGCGGCGGCGCGGTGAAAGCCGCCGTAGGTGCCCACGGCCAGAAACGTTTCAAGTTGATCGATTTCCATGTAGAGGCCTGGAAGTACCAATTCGCGAAGACCCGTCGGGCGCTAAACCGTGGCGATACTTCACAGCGCCCGTGCGTTCGTACTAGACGTCCCGATAACCATAATCTATCAAGGCGATAATGGCAATTCGTTTGACTGATTAAGGTTCCGGCGGCACACTCACTCGCACTGACGGCACTTTCATGGCCGCGACCGCGAGGAATAAATAATGACCACCAACGGCAATCATCAGACCCTGGAGCATATTTGGGCCACCGACCCCCGCTGGCAGGGCATCACCCGGCCGTACACCGAAAAGGACGTGAAGCAGCTGCGCGGTTCGCTGCCGATCGAGCACACGCTGGCGCGCGCTGGCGCGGAGCGGCTGTGGAAATTGCTGCATTCGGAACCCTATGTCGCGGCGCTTGGCGCGCTGACCGGCAACCAGGCGGTGCAACAGGTGGGCGCCGGCCTGCAGGCCATTTACCTCAGTGGCTGGCAAGTCGCGGCCGACGCCAACAACGCCGGACAAATGTATCCCGACCAGTCGCTGTATCCCGCCGACAGCGTTCCAAATGTGGTGCGCCGCATCAATCAAGCGCTGACCCGCGCCGACCAAATTCATCACGCGGAAGGGAAGAACGATACCTACTGGTTTGCTCCGATCGTGGCGGATGCCGAAGCGGGATTTGGCGGCAACTTAAACGCGTTTGAGTTGATGAAGGCCATGATCGAAGCGGGCGCCGCTGGAGTGCACTTCGAAGATCAACTGTCTTCCGCAAAGAAATGCGGACACCTCGGCGGAAAAGTTTTGGTTCCCACGGTGGAAGGCATTCAGAAGCTGGTCGCGGCGCGCCTGGCGGCGGACGTGATGGGCGTGTCTACGGTGATCGTGGCGCGCACCGACGCGGACAGCGCCAACCTGCTGACGACCGACATCGATCCGCGCGACCATGAATTCATTACCGGCCAGCGCACTTCGGAAGGCTTTTACCATATTCGCGGCGGACTGAAATCGGCGATCGCTCGTGGAATTTCTTACGCTCCCTATGCCGACTTACTGTGGTGCGAAACCTCCAAGCCGCATCTGGGCGAGGCGCGCGAATTCGCCGAAGCGATTCACGCGAAATTCCCGGGGAAAATGCTGGCCTACAACTGCTCCCCGTCGTTCAATTGGCGGAAGAATCTGGACGATGCGACCATCGCGAAATTCCAGAAGGAACTGGGCGCGATGGGCTACAAATTCCAGTTCATTACTCTGGCTGGATTCCACGCCCTGAACCATTCCATGTACGAATTGGCCCGCAACTATAAGGCCCATGGCATGACCGCTTACTGCGGCTTGCAGGATCAGGAGTTCGCCAGCGAAAAAGAATCGGGCTACGAAGCGGTGAAGCACCAGCGCTTTGTTGGCACCGGATATTTCGACAGCGTGCAGCAAGTGATCACCGGCGGGACGGCTTCGACTACGGCCCTGGCGGGATCGACTGAAGCGGCTCAATTTGATGAGCACAAAACGAACGAGCCGCGAGCGGTCGCGGCGGCAGCTCACTAGAAGCGATACACTCCGGTTGGCTGTGAAACAAAAGGGGCGGCTCACCGAGGCCGCCCCTTTGACTTTTGTGCGTCGGCAAAAAACGGGTTCGACGGGGGAAACGCATGCCAGTGGTCGCTGCCGTTGCTGAATGGGACAATTTGATGCGGCGGTTGAACGCTGCGGCCCCGGAGGCCTTCACTTCCGACCAGCGCGCTTTGAATTTAATGGAAGGGGAATGGAAGGATCCTGGGTTCGGCCGCCACTATACCTCCTCCGTCGATGGCCGCAGCCTCGGCCGGATTCCCATGATCGATCTGGAAACGGCGTTGCGCGCGGTGCGCTTGGCGAAATCCGAAGCGGAACAGTGGTCCAAAGTAAGTCTCGACCAACGCAAGCAGCGCGTCACGGATTGTTTGGCGGGCCTCCGCAAAGAGCGTGAACTGATCGCGCTGCTCCTGATCTGGGAAATCGGCAAGCCGTACGCCCAAGCGCTCACCGATATCGACCGGTGCATCAGCGGCGTCGAGTGGTATGTCGAGAACATCGACCGCCTGCTCGGCGCGCGCGAGCCCATCGGGCTGATTTCCAATATCGCGTCGTGGAATTATCCGATGTCCGTTTTGATGCACGCCGTCCTGGTGCAGGCGCTGGCTGGCAATTCGATTATTTCGAAGACGCCTACCGATGGCGGGCTGTACGCGCTGACCCTGGCGCACGCGATTGCCCGGCGCTGCGGTTTGCCCGTTTCGCTGGTCAGTGGCTCGGGCGGACAGCTCAGCGAAGCGCTGGTGCGTAACGAACATGTCGATTGCCTGGCGTTCGTGGGAGGCAAGACCAATGGCGGCGTAATCGCTTCCAGCCTTTACGACGATCGCAAGCGCTACATGCTCGAAATGGAAGGCGTGAACGCCTATGGCGTCTGGCAATATTCAGACTGGCCGGCGCTGGCCGCGCAATTGCGCAAAGGCTTCGACTACGGCAAGCAGCGCTGCACGGCGTATGTCCGTTTGGTGGTCCAGCGCGAACTGTTTCCGCAATTCCTGCAAATGTACCTCAGCGTGCTGCAGAGCCTGCAATATGGAAATCCGGTGATGGTCGAAAAAGAATCAGACCCGCTGCCGGTGCTCGATTTCGGCCCGCTCATCAACAGCAAAAAAGTCGAAGAGCTGCGTGTGTTGTACACCGAAGCGCTGGGCAAAGGCGCGGTGAGCCTCTTCGAAGGTGTGATCGCCAAGAACAAAGTCTTGCCCCACCAGGATATTTCCGCTTATTTGCCTCCCGCGGCGCTTTTGAACATTCCACGTAACACCAAGCTCTATCACAGCGAGCCTTTTGGACCCATCGATACCGTCGTGGTAGTCGACCACCTTGCCGAACTTGTGTCGGAAATGAATCTTTCGAATGGCAGCCTGGTTTCGTCCTTGGCTTGCGATGAAGCCGATACCGCAAAAAGAGTCATCTCGGAATTGCGCGGATTCAAGATTGGCTGGAACACAATTCGCTCTCGCGGAGACCGCGAAGAAGTTTTCGGCGGGATCGGCCAGTCGTGGAAGGGCTGTTTCGTCGGCGGGCGCTATTTGGTCGAAGCGGTGACCCAGGGTGCGGCGGGAGAAAAGTTGTTCGGAAATTTCCCGGATTATACGCAACTGCCGGATGAGGTCATGGCGAAGGCTGCGATGCAGAAAGCAGGCGCGAAGTAGCCTTTGATTCAGGATTTGCTTAGAACGCGGACGAACTTCGCGGTGGTGATGGCCTGGCCGGCGTGGCGTTGGGTGTGGTCGGCGACGTGAACTAACAGCCCGCCGAGCGTCGTGGGCAGCTTCTTCATTCCCACGGCGCGGGTTTCGTTCAAACGAGTTGCGTCGAGCGCGCGAATGCGGAACGCCGCACGGGTCAAACTCGACTCAAGCTCGGCGAATAATTCGTCGCGCGTCGCGCCTTCCTGCGCTTCATTCTTCAGCGCGGTGATTTGCGCGGAGTCAAGCGGATGCCCCTCGGCGTAGGTCAGCAGCCGGTCGATGCTTCGGGCGATATGCCGCAAGTGAAAGGCGACGGAAGCTATCCCTTCGCGGCTAAAGTTGAATTCGTCAGCGGTCAAAGCGCCGCACCAATGAGTCAAGTCAATTCGGGCCAGCTCCAGTGCATGCAGCACCGCGCGCGGCACGGCCGAAATTTCGGTTAAGGTTCCGCGCAGCCAGGGCTCCGGTAATGAAGTGCTGGGCGATGAAGTGTCGGGCATTTGGGTTTCTCCACCTCCCAAGTTACCGCGTCGAGTCGCAGATAGACAGAGAACAGACCGAGATTCACGGGTGCGAAAGGTTCCGGCAGCGGCTAGTCCGACTTCGCGGGCAGTTTGGGCTTCGAGGCATCGGCTGCGGGAGCAGCGGGTGTGGGTGCAGCGGCTGGAGCCGGCTCCCCCAGGCTTAACTTCCGAACCCTTTCCTTCCGAAGTCTTTCCTTCAGCGCCACCCGCGGCCGGCTTAGCGTCGTCACCGTCGCTCGGCGGCTTGACCAAATACTGAACAATAAGCGACACACGACGATTGATCGGATCGAGCGGCGCCTCTATCTGGCGCAGCCGCTGATCTGCGAAACCGCGCACCTGGGTCACCTGGTCGGCGCGAATTCCGCTCACCTGCATCAGCCGTCGCGCCGCATTGGCGCGATCCGCGGACAGCTCCCAATTGCTATAGCGGCCGTTGGCGGAGTACGGTTTGGAATCGGTGCGGCCTTCGATCGCCAGTTTGTTCGGCAACTTGCCCAACTCCTGCGAAAGGATGACCAGCAGGTCGTGGCCATCGGAATTCAGTTCCGGGCTGCCGATATCGAAGAACGTTCCTTTCGCGGATTCGAGCAGTTCGATGCGCAGGCCTTCGTTGGTAACGGTCATGTCAATGTGGTTGCGCAGCTTGTCGAAATTCGGAACCTCGCGAATCGCTTTCTGCAGCTGTTCCTTCAGCGCTGCCATATTATCTTTGGACAGCACGAAATTTTCGCCTTGGCCCACCATGTCGCTGCCAACTTTCTTCGAAGTTCCGGTGGGATCCTTGAAATATCCGCCGACAGCGTCCTGCACTTGCTTGCTGCTGTTCAGCAGCCAGAGCCCGATGAACAGGGCCATCATGGCGGTGACGAAATCCGCGTAGGCCACTTTCCACGCGCCGCCATGGTGGCCGCCGTGGCCGCCCTTTTTCTTGATGACGATGATCGGTCGTTGGTCGGCCATGAAGCCTCAATTCCGGGTGTTCGGCGTCACGCCGCAGCTGGCGCGTCGCTTTTATCTTTGATGAATTTTTCCGCGTTTTGAAACGTGGGCCGGGGCGGCCGGGAATGGCGCGCCGGCCGATCTCGACGGCCATGGTCGGCGCGGTACCTTTCATGAAGGCCACGATCATCACCCGCAGCACCTGGTAATACGAATGTTCTTCGTCTGCGGCTTTGGCCATGTTTGAGGCGATCGGGCCAACCAGACCGTAACACAGCAAAATTCCGAGAAAGGTTCCGACCAGCGCCGCTGCTACTTTGTGGCCAATTTCTTCGGGAGGGCCACCGAGCGCACCCATGGTGATGACGACGCCGAGAACGGCGGCGACGATGCCTAACCCTGGCAGGGAATCGGCCATGGTGGATAGCGCGGCGATGGGCGTGGTTGCTTCGTGATGATGAACGTCCATGTCGTTTTCCATCATCTGGTCGGCGTCAAAGGGCTCGATGCCGCCGAAATTCGTCGCCCCACCATTTCACGGTCATGTGACGCGCGACGTTCTGCAGGCGCGCGGCCGCATGATCGGCTTCGATGGCGTTGCATTCGGGCAGAATGGCCAGGAACGTTTCATCGTCCAGCCGCCCTACGCAGTCAGTGGGCCGCAGGCTGTTGGTGACGGTCTCCGCCACGGCGTGCAAAATGCCGCGTAGCGCCACGGGCCCATACTGCGCGCGCAGTTCGGGCAAGCGATCGATACGCACACAGGCGATGCTGAAGGGCAGTCCATGTTCGGCGGAAGTCAGCAGACATTCCTTCAGGACGGTTCGGATATATCCGAAGCTGAGCACACCACTGGCCTGGTCCACGCAGCCGTGCTCGTCGAGCTTGCGGCGCCGGCGGTCGGAATCACGCGAGGTGCGGTCCTCGTCAAAACTTTCGGAGGCGCCGACGATTACGCCGTCGTCGCCACGAATCGGAGTGGCCCACACCCGCAGGAAGACCTGATGTCCGGCGCGGTGACGGATGGCTACGTCGGAATAGCTGGGCCTGCCGTCACGCAGCACCGCCGCCAAGGCACCGCCGATCTGGCACACTCCCGGTTGGTCCTCGCTGGGAGCAGGGAAAAGGTCGCAGCAGTGATGGCCGACGACGTCCTGGCTGAGGTAGCCGGTGATGCGCTCGGCGCCTTCGTTCCAGAACAGAATTTTCTGATCCCGGCCCACGAAGTAGACGCCGGAATGGAGGCTTTCGAGAATCGCCTGAAGGATCCCGGGATTTTCAAGGACGCGCATAAACATCTCCATAGTCACTAATCGGTCCCGGGACGACGAAGATTAGGAGAAGAGGGGAGCCCAACGACGCCAAGGTGCTTGAAGCGCAAGGCCTAAAGGGAACGCGGCCGGGATTATTTGTAGTCGTCGATGATTTCGTTGCGCTATGCTCGTTCACGCTGTTGTAACAAAAGGGAATTAGAGTTGGTTCGGTGCTAAGCGCAATCGTGTGAATGGTTTGCCGAAACAAAAAGAGGCTATCGGATGGAAAAGAAAAATTTCTTGTTTGTTTCGCTGAGCGGGTTGATTAGCGATATTGCCTGGCAAGTNNTCCAAAGAAGGGCACGAGGTGCGCTATTTTATCGGCGATAAAAAAGAAAAAGATATTGCCGACGGTTTTGTGGCCAAGTCGAAAGACTGGGAAAAAGATGCCGAGTGGGCTGACATCCTGATTTTCGACGACACGCTGGGGCAGGGCGAAAAGGCGACGCAGCTTCGCGCCCAAGGCAAGAAAGTGATCGGTGGTTCCGCGTATTCCGATCGGCTGGAAGATGACCGCTCCTTTGGCCAGGAAGAGCTAAAAAAAGCCGGCGTCTCGATTATTCCTTATCGCGAGTTTGAATCGTTCGACGACGCGATCGATCACGTGAAAGAAAATCCGGCGCGATACGTGATCAAGCCCAGCGGCGAGGCTCAAAATAACAAGCGCCGGCTGTTCGTGGGCGAAGAAGATGACGGGCAGGATGTCATCTACATGCTCGAAGCCTACAAGAAAGCCTTGTCAGACGAGATCAAGGTGTTCCAGTTGCAGCGGCGAGTGACGGGCGTGGAAGTGGCGGTTGGCGCGTTCTTTAACGGCAAGAAATTCGTGTATCCCATCAACATCAATTTCGAACACAAGAAACTTTTCCCCGGAGAAAACGGTCCGCCGACCGGAGAAATGGGCACCACCATGTTCTGGAGCGAGCCCAATCATCTTTTTGACGAGACGCTGCTGAAGATGGAAGGCAAGCTGGCAGAGGAAGGTTATATCGGCTACATCGATCTGAACTGCATCGTGAATCACCACGGAATTTATCCACTGGAATTCACCGCGCGGTTTGGTTATCCGACGATCAGCATTCAGCAGGCCGGGATGATCACGCCTATCGGGCAGTTTTTCTGGGACCTGGCGAATGGCAACGATCCGAAGCTGAAGGTGCGCAGCGGATTTCAGATCGGCGTGCGCATCGTGGTGCCGCCTTTTCCTTTTGACGACGATGAGACGTTCGACTCGTTCTCCAAGAACGCGGTCATCGTGTTCAAAAAGCCGCCGGTGGACGAAATGCGCATCGAAGACGTGAAGATCGTGAACGGGCAATGGCTGATCGCCGGAACATCTGGCGTAATTCTGATCGTGATCGGCCTGGGCCAGACGATGAAGCAGGCTCAGGCGCAGGCCTATTCACGCATCAAAAACGTGCTGATCCCCAATATGTATTACCGCACCGACATCGGCGACCGCTGGGTGGAAGACAGCGACCGCCTGCACACCTGGGGCTATCTGCGTTAACCCGCCCGATTTTGTGGTCGCGGCGCGCCGCGCTTGTCATCGGTAATTCCATGCGATAGAGTTACGCGCTCACGGAGCGCCAATCAAAATGCCAGTCGCGGTCGGTCAAGAAAAATTGAAGGTGCTGATTCGCCGCGCGCGAATTCAGAAGCGGGTGGTGGAAGTGGCGCGGGCTATCACCCGGGATTTCAAGGGCGAGCGCGTTCATCTGGTGGGCGTGCTGAAAGGCGCGTGTATTTTCCTGTCGGACCTGGTTCGTGAAATCAATCTGGATACGTCGATCGACTTCATCGCGGTTTCGAGTTACGGCAAAGGGAAACAAAGTTCCGGGCAAGTCCGGCTGCTGAAGGATTTGGACAGCAGCATTCAGGGCCTGAACGTCGTCGTGGTCGAGGACATTCTCGATACCGGGGTTACACTCACCTACCTTCTGCGCATCCTGAAGCAACGTAAGCCAAAATCTTTGAAGATCGCGGCGCTGCTCGACAAGCCCTCGCGGCGCATTAAAGATGTGAAGGGCGACTATATTGGTTTTACGATTCCGAATGACTTTGTGGTGGGATACGGGCTGGACTACGCCGAACGCTACCGGAATCTGAAAGATGTGTGCATCCTGACGTTGCCGCCGGAAAAAGAATGACTCTGACTCCAGCTCAAATTGCGCGATTGATCGACCATACCATTTTGAAGGCGGACGCCTCGCGCGACGAAGTGGAAAAAGTATGTCGCGAAGCACTGCAATATAATTTCGCGTCGGTGTGCGTGAATCCGTGGAATGTTCCGCAGGCGGCCGAGATCTTGCGGGGTAGCGAGGTGAAGGTTTGCGCGACGGTGGGCTTTCCACTGGGCGCGACGCTGCCGGAAGTGAAAGTGTTCGAAACGCAACGGGCGATTTTTCACGGAGCGCAGGAAATCGACATGGTCATCAACCTTGGCGCATTGAAATCGGGCCAGCTCGGTTTGGTCGAGGCGGATATTCGCGGCGTCGTGGAAGCGAGCCACGCGGGTGGCGCGATCTGCAAAGTGATTATCGAAACCTGCTTGTTGACGCGCGATGAAAAGATCCGCGCCACGCTGGCGGCCAAGAACGCGGGAGCCGATTTTGTGAAGACTTCCAGCGGATTCAGCACCGCGGGCGCGACCCCGGAAGATGTGCGCCTGATGCGCGAGACCGTGGGTCCCGGCACCGGGGTGAAGGCCGCGGGCGGCGTGCGCACGCTCGAAGATTTGCTGAAAATGGTCGAAGCCGGAGCGACGCGAATCGGAGCCAGCGCCGGAGTGAAAATCGTGGAAGAGGCTCGCGCCGGAAAAACGAGCGCTGCGTCGAATGCCCCGCAAGCGGGCGGGGCCTACTAACGCAAAAATCATTTCCGCAGTTCGGCGAATGCCGTAAGCCCGCCTGATATAATGTATACACGTAGTGTGTGAAAGCCGCAGGTAACGAAGCGTCGCGTTCGCGCGGCTTCGATTCGAATTGCATGTAAAGCATTCCGGCTGGGGGGCTGGGTGCATCACCCGATTTCGATGGATTCGACCAAACTCAACACAAAAATCGACATGCCGGCGGAGACGCTTTCGATCCTGGCTGAAATTGGCCAGGAGATTAACTCTTCGCTGAACCTCGACGAAGTGCTGCCCAATGCGGCCGCGCTAATCAAGCGCCTAATCGATTATGAAATTTTCGCGGTGCTGCTGCCGGAAGAGGGCACCAACCAGATGTATTTCCGGTTTGCGATCGGGCACCGGGCCGAGGTGGTGGAACACTGGCGCATCCCGATCGGCGAGGGAATCATCGGCGCGGCGGCGTCGACCGGGCAGCCGATTCGCGTGGGCGATGTGCACGCCGACCCGCGCTATTTGAATGCGGTGGATGGCGTGCGCTCAGAATTGGCGGTTCCGCTGGTGGTGCGCGGGCGCGTGATTGGCGTGCTGGATATCGAAAGCAAGCAGCCGGACTATTTCACGCGCGATCAGCAAAACATTTTGATGCTGGTGGCTTCGCGTATCGGCACGGCCATCGAGAACGCGAAGCTCTTCGAGCATGAACGGAATCAGGCTGAAACTTTGCTGCTTTTGAACGAGGTGGGCCGCGAAGCGAATTCCACGCTGTCCGTGGAAGAAGTGCTGCGGCGCGCGGCCGAGCTGACCAAGCGGCTGATCGACTATCAGATCTTCAGCATTTTGCTGTACGACGAGGCCAGCAACACCTTTCGTCATCGGGTCACGGTGAAATTCGGCCAGCGCGTGCAGGAGAAATTCGCGGTGCCGGCGCATGAAGGGATTGTGGGCGCGGCGGCGTCGTTGAAGCGCGCGGTGGTGGTGCCGGATGTGACGCTCGACCCGCGCTATTTGCGGATCAATCCCGAAACGCGGTCGGAGCTGGCGGTGCCGATGCTCAGCAAAGACCGAGTCGTGGGCGTGATGGACCTGGAAAGCCCGCAACTGAATTATTTCACTCCGGATCACGTGCAGGCGCTTTCGATTCTCGCCGCGCATCTTGCGGTTTCGATCGAGAACGCGCGGTTGTACGAAAAGGTGGCGCGCGACGAAGCGCGCATGGAACGCGACCTGAGCGCGGCGCGCCGGATACAGGGTGCGCTGCTACCGCGTTTGCCCGGGCCGGAATATGGGCTCGATATCGCGGCTCGCGTAGTTTCTTCGCGGGAACTCAGCGGCGACTTGTATGACTTTCTGAGATATGGCCCGCAAGAGCTGGCGATTGCGGTGGGCGATGTGAGCGGGAAGGGCAGCGCGGCGGCGCTGTACGGCGCGGTGGCGATTGGGACCTTGCGCAGTTTGGGGCCGCAGAAACACCGACCGGCGGAAATGCTGCGGGCCATCAATGGGTTTCTGGGCGAGCGGCGAATCGAAGGGCGGTTCATGACCTTGTGTTTCGCGACCTGGCATCGCGGGCGGAAGAAACTGCGCGTGGCCAACGCCGGACAGGAGCAGCCGTTTCTATTTCACAACGGAAAATGCGAGCGAATCATGCTCGAAGGATTTCCGCTGGGAATGCTGGAAGAATCGGTGTATGACCAGCGGAGTTATATTTTAAATGAAGGAGACGTGGTCGTGTTTCACTCCGACGGGATCGGCGATTCGCAGAATCCGGCGCTCGATTTTTTTGGGCACGAGCGGCTGGCGGAAATCATTACTGCGCATCATTTGCAAAACGCCGATACGATTGCGGATCACATTCTTGAGGCGGTCGACGGTTTTACGGGCGGCGCGCATCCTTTCGACGACCGCACTCTGGTCGTACTCAAAGTAAAATAATTTTCCGTTCCTCCCCTTCCGCTAAGCCTGCGGTTACGACCCCGCTTTGGCCGCATTGCGTCTCTGCAAATTCGGATGCAGGAAATCGATTACCGAGGTGTTGAATATTTTCTGCTGGTCGACGAAGGTCATGTGCCCGCTGTTGGGGAGAATGACGAGCTGGGAGTCGGCAATCTTTTCGTGCATTTCTTTCGATAGCGACGGGTCACACTCGTCGTGATCTCCAACCAGGATCAGTGTCGGGACGTGAATGTTGGGCAGGCGATCGACGTATTCGATCGACTTGAGATTGCCGTCGATCACGAATTCGCCGTGGGAGCCCCACATCTCGCGATATAGATCCCAGGGCACAATTCCGGCGGCGATGGGATCGTAGTTGGGGTCGGGATTCCGGCCGTAGAGGTAGGGAAAATAGCCCTCGCCCCAGGCCGCGATCATGTAGGCGTTGGTGTAGCGATTCTTCTCGTAGTCCTTCCCGTGGCCGAAGAGGCCTTCTTTTTCCGCGGCGTCGATGCGGGCGCGTAGTTCCGGCGGCATTTTCTCTTTCATTTTCACGAAGACCTGATTCATTTCGGTGGTGCTGGGGAAAGTGCTGCACAGAATCAGATGGGTCAAATTATTTTGATATTTCAGCGCGTAGGCTTGCGCGAGGACGCCGCCGTAGGAATGACCGAGCAGGCTGATTTTCCCCAGAACCAAACCCTGTCGAACGGCTTCAACGTCTTCGACCATGTTTTCGACGGTGTAGCCCGCGGGATCGTCGAGCTTCTGGGATTTTCCGGAGCCGCGCTCGTCGATAAAGATCAATCGGTTGTGACGCGCCAGCGGCAGCAGATAGGGCAGGAAATAATCGTGCGAGGCGCCAGGACCGCCGTGAACGATGACCAGCGGAGCGCCGCGGCCAACCGTCATGTAGTAAATCAGCACGCCGCGGGAATCGATGAAACCTTCCTGCATGGGATACGCGGCGGGTGCTACGCGCGGCATCGGCGTGGCTTCGTCGGTGGAGGCTGGCGCGGCTGGCGCTTGTGCCGCCGTCGCAGCGGTCGCGGAATCATTCGCGGTTTGCGCGCGCAATGCCGGAGGGCAGATCGAAAAACACAGGAGCACAGCGGTGCCGATGAGCAGATTCAATCTCACGATAAATCTCCTTGGAATGGGAAAGCGGAAATCAGCGTTCTCCCCAGCGCAGCTTGCTTCGCAGAATTTCGTAGTAGGTCAGGCGCGGCGGGCTGACAAATTGAACTTTGGCTTTGGATTTGGTGATCACGACGCGATCTTTGGGCTCGAGCTGAAATCCGATCTGGCCGTCGAGGGTCAAGAAGGCCGGCTCGTCGCCCTCGGCGAAATCGAGTTCGACGCGCGAGGTATCGGGAATGACCAGCGGGCGGTTGGTCAGCATGTGCGGACAGATCGGAGTGATGACGAAAGCGTCGAGGGTCGGATGGATGATCGGGCCGCCGGCGGCGAGCGAATAGGCGGTGGAACCGGTCGGCGTCGCGATGATCAGGGCGTCCGCCTTGTAGCTCGAGACAAACTCCGCGTCCACGAAAAGCTCGAAGTGATTCAAGCGCGCGATTGAGCCCTTGCTCACCACCAGTTCGTTCAAAGCGGCGTGCGTCGTGACAACATCCCCGCCGCGGACCACCGAGCAACTCAGCATGGAACGGCTGTCGACGATATATTGCTCTTTCTCGATCGCTTCCAGCGCGGGATAGAGGTCCGCCAGTTGCAGTTCGGTCATGAAGCCGAGCGTGCCCAGGTTTACCCCGAGGATGAGCGTCCCCATTTTCGCCACCGCGCGCGCCGCTGAAAGCAGCGTACCGTCGCCCCCGAGCACCAGCGCCAGATCCGGCGACCGCGTACCCAGATCGCTCCGCGGCAGCACGTCGGAAGCGGCGAAATAGGCTGCGCTCTCCTGGTCGAATACCACCGTGTAGTTGCGCTCCAGCAGCCACTTTTCGAGCACCGGTAGCACTTCGAAAAGCTCGGATCGCCCCGGCTTCGAGATCACGGCCACGGATTTCTTCGGACTGGGATTTGGGGCAGGCTGCGGCATCTCTTCGGACATTTATGTCGGACTTCCGATTGTACAGAATCACCCGGCGCCAAGCGGCGAAAACTCCGCGTGGAGCAGAAATTCGCGATTCCCTTCCCCGCCGAGAATTGGAGACTCGATCCATTCCGCGTGCCTGCACCCGAGTTCTCTCAGTGCCGCTTCGACTCGGGTCACGGCCCCACGCTGCGCCGATTCGTCCCGCACGATCCCGCCTTTGCCCACCAGTTCCCTGCCCGCTTCGAACTGCGGCTTCACCAGCACCACAATTTGCCGGGCCAGATTGGCGGTCGGGTTGGCGTAGGACGACGCCGCGCGAATCACCGCCGGAAGCACCAGCGTGGCAGAAATGAAGGAGATATCCATGGCAATGAAATCAACCGGCTCGCCAATGTCGCCGGGCGCAAGATAGCG